>NZ_QLJK01000129.1:0-658 GCF_003950715.1 Sphingomonas sp. S-NIH.Pt3_0716
ACATCTGGCGGGGCGCTCAATGACCGAGTTGCGGGGAAGCATGCCCGCCATGGTCGATATCCCCGAAACACGGATCAAGGTGGCGGAGGCGGAGAAGTTCGCCATCGTCGACCGGGTAGCGGCGGCGCTGCGGACCGAGGGGGCGGAGATCAACGATACCGATGGCGTCCGGGTGAAGACCACGGATGGCTGGTGGCTGCTGCGCGCGTCCAATACGCAGGCGGCGCTGACGGTGCGTGCCGAGGCGCGGGATGATGCCGGATTGGCGCAGGTGCTGGCGGAACTGGACCGCTATCTCGCGGCGGAGGGCGTGCGGCGATAGGCGTTGGGGCGTGGCCTTCGACTTCGCTCAGGCTGAACGGTGGTTGGGATTAGCAGGATGTCGGGGGCTACTCCCCCAGCTTCTCGATCTTATCCTTCAGCGCGGCGAGTTCGGCCTTGAGCGCGGCCATCTCGTCATCCTTGCCGGCCGCCGGCGCGGGCGTCGGGGTCGGTGCGGGCGTGACTGCCCCCGGCTTGAACCCCTGCGTCGCCGCCTCGAACATCGCCAGGTTGCGCTTGGCGAGATCGGCGAACGGCGTGTTGGCGAACGCACCCTCGACCGCGGACTTGAACTGTTCCTGGTTGCGGCGGAAGCTGTCCATCGACGCCTCCAGAT
>NZ_QLJK01000130.1:0-648 GCF_003950715.1 Sphingomonas sp. S-NIH.Pt3_0716
GGATAACGCTTCGTCTTCTTCGCAATCTGGGCCATCCGCCCCCGGCTCTGCTGCGTCCACATCCAGAGCCTGAATCACGCAGATACGCCTATGACAACCCCTGCCGCCGATTTCCCAAACAGCCTCTAAGGATTGCACCTATTTCGGGCACCTAGCTTGATTTCATGCAGTCGCGGCAGGGGAGTTATTGGAACAGGCCGCGCTTAGGAATAGTTAATGCTGTTCTCACCGTAAAACAGCCGTAATGGATTGATCTATTTCATTAGGCCGTAAACTCATAAACCGTGATCACCTGAGCTTGCATGCTTTAATCTGCTGCCGCCTCAGTGTGCAAAGAAAGCCGAGCCAAAGAATGCAACCAAAAGGAGCGTTAAAGCGGCAAGAGGGACGAGGAGGGCCCAAAGCAGGATCCGAGAAAGCCTCGCGCTTAAGACGCTCTGCAATGCCAAGCTGACAGGCGGTAGCACGAGCAACGCCGGGTAGACCCAACTGACTCGGTGCTTGTCGGGCAGTAGGAGGCGCAACCCCATCGGCGAGAATACCAAGGCGACAAATACACTCAGCACCGCAAAGAAGAACCAGAGGGTGATGACGATACTGGTCAAGCGATTAGCCATGGCCGAAACTGGCATGCTTCCTCTTAATCTG
>NZ_QLJK01000131.1:0-617 GCF_003950715.1 Sphingomonas sp. S-NIH.Pt3_0716
CCGCCGCCCACCGTGAATTGGCCCGAGAGCGGGCCGCTCGAGCGGCGGGTGATGATGTTGACGACGCCGCCGATCGCCGATGCGCCATAGACCGCAGACGCCGGCCCACGCAGCACCTCGACGCGGGCGATGCTTTCCGGGGCGACGGTGTTTAAGCTGGTCGATCCCGACGGGCGGCCGTCGACCAGCACCAAGGTGCGCGGATTGATCGTGAATTCGAAATCCGGCCGCAGACCGCGCAGGCTGATGCCGCCCAGCCCGTTGGGATATTGGATCACGTCGATCGCGGCGTTCTTCTTGAGCAGGTCGAGGAAATTGATCGCGACCGTCCGGTCGAGCTGCTGGTCGGTGATGACCTGGATTGCCGAGGCGACGTCCTGCCGCCGTTCCTGCGTGCGGGCGGCGGTGACGACGATGTCTCCGGATACCTCCGTCGCGTCATCCACCTGCTTCTGCGCGAACGCATTTCCCGTCGTCAGACCGGCCATAACGGCTGCGACAATCGCTCCGCTCCTCATTCACGCCCCCGCCCAAACTGGAGCACGCCGCGTAATGATACATCGTCACATTGACAACCCCGGTTGATCGAATGCTGCGACTAGAATCTGATCAGTCGA
>NZ_QLJK01000132.1:0-609 GCF_003950715.1 Sphingomonas sp. S-NIH.Pt3_0716
GGTGCCCTGCGATGGTGCCGAACACCACGATGAACAGCGTCACCGTAGAGTTCGGCCGGTCCGGGGTTGGGCTGAGGAAATCGGTGCGCTCGCCGACGCGCCACCCTGCCCAGAAGCAGAGCCCCAGGAAAAGCAGCAGCAGTGCGAGGAACAGCGAGTAGCTGAACGTCACGGCCGTTACGCCGTGGCGGGAACCGCTACATCCTTGCTGTCGCGGTCACCGCCAGCGCTTGGATCGACCACATATACGCCGTTCTCGACGCGCGAGGCCTGACGCACGGCCGCCCACGTGCCGAACCTCCCCTTCACCTGCCGGGCCAGCCGCATAGATTTGGCAGTGTTCACGCGCCTGTCATTCTCCAACGCCTTAGATAGCGAATAATTCGTGAACATCCAACACGTGGCCGGGCGACGCCGGCCGGTGCTGTCGAGCCTACAGTCGGTCCTTAAGCGCCTTGGCCGGCGTGAATGTGATTTTCTTCGACGCCGCGATCGTGATCGCCTCGCCGGTCGACGGATTGCGCCCGGAGCGCTCGGGCGTGTCCTTCACCTTGAATTTGCCGAAGCCGGGAAGCGATATCTCCTCACCCTTGGCGGCCGCCTCCGCGA
>NZ_QLJK01000133.1:0-601 GCF_003950715.1 Sphingomonas sp. S-NIH.Pt3_0716
TTGCGGAAACACCAAAAACCAAACCATGTCGCCACGGCATCGATTAAAAAACCCATTCACAATGTCAAAGAGGCTCGCTTGTGCGAGCCATATCACCAGCCTTGGCTGGTAAACCGCTATCTTCATCCCTGGAAATCTTGGGTGCGCTACATTTGATCGGCGCTCCAACGAACCGAAGGTTCGCAAGGCCGAACGGCCGTCGCCGCTTATGCGGCGGACCTAATCAAATGGTGGAACTTATCGGGATCGAACCGATGACCTGATGCTTGCAAAGCAACCGCTCTCCCAGCTGAGCTAAAGCCCCCAACCAAATGGTGGGCCGGGGAGGAGTTGAACCTCCGACCTCACGCTTATCAGGCGTGCGCTCTAACCACCTGAGCTACCGGCCCGGTGCCTATCAGGCTGCTTTTTACAGCAGCGCGAGGCGCTCGAAAGCCTGCCAGGCAGATGCATGTCTTGCGACACGCATTTTCCAGTGATGAAGGGACATGAGGACGGCGGCTATGTTCTTTGGAAATGACGAAGCTCTTTCAGCTTCTAGAGCTGACGCTTTCGTCACGATCCTTAGAAAGGAGGTGATCCAGCCGCAGGTTCCCCTACG
>NZ_QLJK01000134.1:0-600 GCF_003950715.1 Sphingomonas sp. S-NIH.Pt3_0716
GCACTGGCGTGCCGATCGTCACCTCGGTCGTGACCGCGGTCATCTGAACAGCGGATCCGGTCACGGCGGGAGGGCGGCATCATGGCTGACAAGTACCTCGTACCCCAACGGCTCGACGATCCGGAGCTCATCGGCTTCTGGACCATCGACGAGTTCGCGGGGCTGCTGATCCCCTTTGCCTGGGGGATCCTGGCGCAGCACATCTTCATCGGGATCGCTCTCGCCTTTGCGACCTGGTTCGTCTTGCGGAAGGCGAAATCCAGAAACGCGGGCTCGGCGCTGGTGCATGCTGCCTACTGGTACATGCCCGGGGGTTTCCTTGGGCTGAAGGCCACGCCGCCCTCCCATTGCCGCCTCTTGGCCGGCTGAGGGAGACAAGCAATGCGCGCAGAATTCGCATACGAAGAGGCCCAGAAATACCTGCGCCAGCGCAACTGGCTGGCTCTGGTCGCCGGCGGCCTCGCTGTCACCACGCTGTTCGGCGTGGGCGCAGCGGCAACCCGCGACCGGGAAGTCGTTCTGGTCCCGGTGACCAGCGAACGGCTCTCGCTCTCCAGCGCCGGACCGGATGCGCATTACCTCGAGCTCGTCACCCGCGAC
>NZ_QLJK01000135.1:0-585 GCF_003950715.1 Sphingomonas sp. S-NIH.Pt3_0716
GCTCCCCCACGCTTATCGCAGCGTGCCACGTCCTTCATCGCCTGTACATGCCAAGGCATTCACCAGATGCCCTTACCTCACGCTTGAGAGTCCACACCACCAACGACAATACTGGGTAGCATTTGCCGAAAGCTGTATCGGTGTGGTTATTAAACTCAGCCAGATAATCTTGTGTGTACAACATCGCCCGCTTTCCGGATGCTTCCTTGCGGAAACACCAAAAACCGAACCATGTCGCCACGGCATCGATTAAAAAACCCATTCACAATGTCAAAGAGGCTCGCTTGTGCGAGCCATATCACCGGACGTATCCGGCAAACCGCTACTCTTCATCTCTAGAGAATTCTGATCTGCTCCGCGAAACATCGCTACGCAGTGGTCAGCAAATGGTGGAGCTTATCGGGATCGAACCGATGACCTGATGCTTGCAAAGCAACCGCTCTCCCAGCTGAGCTAAAGCCCCTCACCAAATGCTGGTGGGCCGGGGAGGAGTTGAACCTCCGACCTCACGCTTATCAGGCGTGCGCTCTAACCACCTGAGCTACCGGCCCAGCTGCCAAATCAGGCTGCGTTAGCAGCCAGAGG
>NZ_QLJK01000136.1:0-580 GCF_003950715.1 Sphingomonas sp. S-NIH.Pt3_0716
TTGATCCTGGTCGAACTTCCATAGGCCGGCGAAACAGGGTGTGTTCTGGTCAGCGACGGTGAACCACCAGTTGGTGTCGCCGGGCCCCTGCCGGTCGGCAACGGCCTTCGGCTCGGCGAAGCGGGTAAAGGGCACGAGGCAGCGGTGCTCGGCTTTCAGCAGCCACGGCTTCCACATGTTGCTCTGCATGTTCCGCGCATTGGTCCACCAGTCGTAGAGGAAGGGCATCTCACCCTCCCGCGCCGGTCGCTTGCGGGGTTTGCGGGTCGGAAAGCCCCAACGCATCGTGCTGAGCACGCGTTGTCCGTCCTCCTGCCGCACGACGAACCCGGGCTTGCCGGGAGCGGCGTAATCCTTCTCGACCGCCAGCGTGTTGGCCGGATCCTCGACGGCGGTCAGCGCATCGAAATAGCCGCGCGGGTCGACCTTCAGGCTGTAAAGATTGCACATTCTACCGTTCGATCACGAGCGGTAGCGCGAGACAAGCCTCTTCCAGGTCGCAGCGTCGGGATAGGGCAGCGGTTCGCCCGTCGGCGGATCGCGACCCACGGTGATCCGCGGTCGTTCCTTGAGCCCGTTC
>NZ_QLJK01000014.1:0-135953 GCF_003950715.1 Sphingomonas sp. S-NIH.Pt3_0716
GCCAGCCTCATCGAAACATGCAAACTGGGCGGTATCAACCCGCAGGCCTACCTCGCCGATGTCCTCGCACGCATCGTCCTGTGCGGCGACACAGATCCCATCGATGATCTGCTCCCCTACAACTGGGGAGATAGTCGCGTCACCGCCAGCCCCGTCATCGATCAGGCCGCCTGAGCGCTCCCCTGTGGGAGTGTTTTAGCGCTTACGATCGGCTGGCGGTAGGGCGATCCAGAAAATTCCGTTTGTTTCGAGCGTGTCGAGAAACCTTGGCTCAGCGCTACCCGCTTCTCGACTTCGCTCGAAGTGAACGGGGTGGGGGAGGGGCCTGCTACAGAATTGGGCGCGTGCTGAATGGATCCCGGATCAAGTCCGGGATGACGGCAGTTTTTGGGGCTGGCGTGGGGTCAGGTTCCCTCCACCCACAGCACCGCGCCCTCGGCACCCGTCACGCGGACCCGCGCGCCCGCTTCGCTGTCCGGGCCGCGGGCGGTCCAGACGCTGTCGCCGACCTTGACCCGGCCTTCGCCGCCGCGGATCGGCTCTATGACTGTCACCAGTTCGCCGATCAGGCGGGCGGTGCGGTCGTTGAGATTGGGGTCGGTCGAGGGCACCGGATTGTCCACATACCAGCGTCGCCCGGCCCAGACCGAGATGACGCAGAGCGCGGCGAAGATCAGCAGTTGGAGCGGAATGCCGATCGGCAGCGCCAGCGCGGCGAGGCCGGTGATGGCGGCGGCGATCGCAATCCAGATCAGGAAGACGCCGGGGATCAGCACCTCCGCAATGGCCAGCAGCGCGGCGAAGACCAGCCAGGCCCAATGATCCTGGAGCATGCTGAGCCAGTCGTTCATGGGGTGGTCCTGTGGTTGGTGGGGTGGGGTGTTTTTGCGTCGTTTCGGTGGCGGTGGGGCGCTATCGCTCCGGCGTCGTGGATAGCGGAGAGTGTGGGAGATGGGTTCCCGCTTTCGCGGGAATGACGGGGGTGGGTGGGGCCAAACACAATCCGTTCGGGCTGAGCTTGTCGAAGCCCTCGCCTGAGTGGAGCGAAGGCCTCACTTCGTTCGGCTGAGCCCCCTTCGACTGCCCGCCTGCGGCAGGCGCTCAGGACAGGCTTCGACAGGCTCAGGGCGAACGGTTTTAGGAGGATGCGTTGCGCTGCGGGCTTCTCGACTTCGCTCGAAGCGAACGGAAGGTGGAGGACTGGGCCGCTCAAATTGGACCGGTTGCGCAGGGGCGTCATGGCCACCCCCGTCAACCCTGCGCTTGGCCGAACGGGCCTCGGCGCGGCGCGGCGGGTGGCGGGGGAGGGGTGGGGGTGTCGCCCAGCGCTTCCTTGGCGAGCTGGCCGATGCCGCCGAGCGTGCCGATGAGTTGGGTCGCCTCGACCGGGAAGAGGATGGTCTTGGCATTGGGCGAGGTGGCGAATTGTTGCACCGCGTCGGTATATTTCTGGGCGATGAAGTAATTGAGCGCCTGCGGATTGCCGGCCGCGATCGCGTCCGACACCATCTGGGTCGCCTTGGCTTCGGCTTCCGCCTCGCGCTCGCGCGCCTCGGCATCGCGGAAGGCGGCTTCGCGGCGGCCTTCGGCTTCCAGGATCTGCGACTGTTTCTGACCCTCGGCGCGCAGGATCTCGCTGCTTTTCAGGCCCTCGGCCTCCAATATGTTGGCGCGCTTCTCGCGCTCCGCCTTCATCTGCCGGCCCATGGCGTTGACGATGTCGGCGGGCGGGCGGATGTCCTTCAGCTCGACGCGGGTGATCTTGATGCCCCAGGCGTTGGTGGCGTGATCCACCACGGAGAGGAGGCGGGCGTTGATCTCGTCGCGCTTCGACAGGGTTTCGTCGAGGTCCATCGAGCCCATCACGGTGCGCAAATTGGTGGTGGCGAGCTGCATGATGGCGACATAGAGTTCGGACACTTCATAGGCGGCCTTGGCGGCGTCGAGCACCTGGAAGAAGACCACGCCGTCGACCGACACCATGGCATTATCCTTGGTGATGATTTCCTGCCCCGGAATGTCGACGACCTGCTCCATCATGTTGATCTTGCGACCGACGGCGTAGAAGAAGGCGGGGTAGAAATTGAGGCCGGGCTTCGCCACCTCGGTAAAGCGGCCGAAACGCTCGATGGTATATTGATAGCCCTGCCGCACCACCTTGACGCTGACCGCCAGGTAGAAGAGCACCAGAAACGTGACCGTGAGTGCGAAGGTCGTCACCATATGTCCTCCCCAGAGAAGGGGATCACTATGGCGGCTATTCGTTAACGGGAAAAGGCAAAGTGATGGAGAGACATAAGATGCAGTTGCGCCACGCCCGATCCCTGCTGTTCCTGCCCGCGTCCAATCCGCGCGCGGTGGCCAAGGCGCGCACACTGGCGTGCGACATGGTGATATTGGACCTGGAGGATGCGGTGCCCGACGCGGACAAGGCGGCAGCGCTGGACGCGGCGGTGGAGGCCGTGGGCGAGGGCTTTGGCGGGCGGCTGATGGCGGTGCGGATCAATGTCGAGGGGATGCCGTCGCACGGGCCAGAGATGGTGGCATTGAAGCGCACCGCGGTTGACTATGTGGTGCTGCCCAAGGTCGAGAATGCCAAGCAGGTGAAGGATGTCTATTCCGTCGCGCAGAAGCCGGTGATCGCGATGATCGAGAGCGCCAAGGGCGTGCTGGCGGCGCCGGGAATCGCGGCGGGCGAGGGTTGCGCGGCGCTGTTCGTGGGCACCAATGATTTGCGCAAGGATCTGGCCATTCCGCCCTCGGCCGGGCGGGCGGGACTGGCCCATGTGCTGCAGAGCGTGGTGCTGGCGGCGCGGGCGGCGGGCATCGCGGTGTTCGACGGCGTGTTCAACCGGCTGGACGACGAGGCGGGGCTGGAGGCGGAATGCGCCGAGGGCCATGGCTTCGGCTTTGACGGCAAGACGCTGATTCACCCCGGACAGGTGCCGGTGGCGAACCAGGCGTTCGGCCCGGATGCGCAGGCGGTGGCGGATGCGCGCCGGCTGATCGAGGCGGCGACCGGCGGGGCCGAGCGCTTCGAAGGGCGGATGATCGAGGCGATGCATGTCGAGGAGGCGCGGGCGCTGGTGGCGCGGGCGGAGGCGGTCGGGCAATAGCGAAAGGCGACAAGGCATGGCGGTGCGGTTCGACAAGGTTGCGATCATCGGGACCGGCCATGTCGGCGCCACGGCCGCCTATGCGATGATGCTGCGCGGGCTGTTCACGCAGATATTGCTGATCGATGCGGACGGGCCGCGCGCGCAGGCCGAGGCGCTGGACATTGCCGACGCCAATGCGCTGGCGCGGCCGGCCCATGTCCTGCGCGGCGACTATCGGGATGCGGGCGACGCGGCGATCCTGGTCATCACGGCGGGCGCGACCACCCATGGCGAGGAAAGCCGGCTGTCGGTCGCCGGACGCAGCGCCGCCATCGTGGCGGACTGTGCGCGGCGTGTGGTGGAAGCAGGCTTTGGCGGGGTGATGATCGTCGCGTCCAACCCGGTCGACGCGATGGCGCAGGTGGCGCAGCGCGCGTCGGGCCTGCCGGCGGGGCAGGTGATCGGCACCGGGACACTGCTCGACAGTGCGCGCTTTCGCCGGCGGCTGGCCGACCGGCTGGGGGTGGCGCCGGTGTCGGTCGAGGGGCAGGTGCTGGGCGAGCATGGCGACAGCGAGGTGGCGGTCTTTTCGGGCGTGCGGATCGGCGGGGTGACGCTGGACCAGTTTCGCGGCGGCGCGGTGCTGGACCGGGCGGAACTGGCGCATGAGACGATGCGGGCGGGCTATGCGATCAACTATGGCAAGGGCCATACAAGCTATGGCGTGGCGACGGCGATCGTGCGGCTGTGCGAGGCGGTGCGGCGCGACGAGCAGGTGGTGCTGCCGGTGTCGACCCTGGCCCATGGCGAATGCGGCGTGGCGGGCGTCTATCTGAGCCTGCCCTGCGTGATCGGGGCGCTGGGGGTGAGCCGGGTGCTGGCGCCGGATCTGGATGCGGAGGAACGGGCGGCGCTGCAGGCGTCGGCGACGGTGCTGCAGGGCATCATGGACGGGCTGGAATCCCATTGAAAATCCCCGGCGATCATCCCTCCGGCAGGTCCACCCTGGGCAGCAGTTCCGCCTCCAGCGCGGGATAGAGGTGGGAGACGCTGCGTTGCAGTTCGTATCGGGCGGCGGCGATGGTGGCGAAGCGGTCGGGGATGGGGAGGGTGCCGGCCTCCACCATGTCGAGGCCGGACTGCACGGCGGTGCGCAGCATCGCATCGAGCCAGTCGAGCCAGTCGCGGGTCTGGGCGATGGCGCGGGTGCCGGCGGGATCGAACGGGCCATGGCCGGGGATCGCCGCCTTGTGCGGCAATCTGGCGAGCGCATCCAGGCTTTCGCGCCAGCGGGCGAGGTTCGCGGTCGGGGTGCTGGGCGCGCGGTCGAGGAAGAGCAGATCGCCTGCGACCAGCGTGCCGGTGCGTTCGTCCAATAAGGCGAGATCGGCATTGCTGTGGCCGGCGAGCGGCAGCAGTTGCAGGCGGCGGCCGCCGAAATCCTCCGCCGGCTGGTCGATCCGCCGGCCCGGCAGGGCGAGGTCGGTGCCGCGCATCCAGTCGCCCAGCAGGCGATAGAGCGCATCGGAAAAACCGCGCCCGTCCCATTCCATGTCGGCGATGGTGCCGGGCAGGGCGGCGACGATGGCGGGTTCGAAAGCGGCGATGCCCATGCCATGGTCGGGATGGAGATGGGTGACATAGACCCGCACGACCGGCTGGCCGGTCAGCGTCTCCGCCATTTTCCTGAGCATATGGCCATAGCGGATCGACGGGCCGGCATCGACCAGCAGCGTGCCGGCCGGGGTGGCGATGATCACGATATTGGCGATCGCGCCGCCATTGGCGAAGAGCATCGGTTCGTCGGCGCCATGGATCATCCACAGGCCATCGGCGACCGGCTGCGGATCGATGCGATACTCGTCCGTCGCGGCGCCGGTCAGCAGGGGGAGGGCGCCGGTCATGCCGGCCAGCGCCTGTCGGCGGTTGAGCATCATCGGCCGGTCGCGCCGGTGGCAGTGGGCAGTGGGGACTGGTGGGCGACGGTCACCTTGGCGAGATAGGCGCGGCCATTGGTGTCGCGCGCAGCGATGGAGAGCGTGTCGCCGGGATGGGCGCGGGGCATCAGGGTGATGGCGGGGTCTTCCGCCACGGCGGCCCATATCTCCATCTCGCCGAGCAGCCCGCCGTCAGGGCCGGTCACGCGCATCTGTTCGATATGATAGGTCGGGATATTGGCGACGAAGCCGGTGTCCATCGGATGGCGGAAGGTGACGCGCAGCCGACTGGCGCCGTCGGCCATCGGCCAGGCTTCGCCGTGCATTTCGCCCAGATGCTGGGCCCAGTCGCCCTTCACCCGGCTGACCGGTGGGGCCGAGCAGCCGCCGCCCGCCGCATCGACCCAGCCGCCGCTGACCAGCCATTGGCCGTCCGCCAGTTGCACCGCGCCGCGCACCGGGGTGCGCTGGTCGAGCTTGATGCGGGTGGCGACATAGGGCTGCGCGCCGGCGGGGCGATAATCGATGGCGATCGGGATGGGATTGAGATCAGCGAGGATCAGCATGCGCCTGACTGGACCGAGGCCCGGACCGAGGCCGCGCGCGTCGAGCGCGATCGGGAAGCTGCGCTGGTTTTCCGCGATTTCGGGATAGCTGACCTTCACGCGCGGGTCGAAGCGGACCGGATCGTCGCCGAAGATGGTCTGCGCATGGGCGGTCCACATGGGCGAGTGCAGCGGATCGGCGGGATAGGGCGCGCGGGCAGGCGCGATGCCGCCGCTTGCCAGCAGGCAGGACATGGCCATGGCTGTCAGGGTCTTGCGCCTGTTCATCCTCTTCTCCCAAAGTCCATGCCTAGCGCCGGGAAAAACCGGCTACCATTGCACCTTGGGTCGTGGAGCCTGGGAGGGATGGGGATGCGGGCGAGGATGGGGCTGATGGCGGCGCTGCTGCTCGTGCCGGGGGTGACGGAGGCGCAGGAGGCGGGGCTGTTCGACGCGGCGGGCTATCGCATCGCTCATTATCGCAGTCCCGTGCATCGCCCGCCCGAGGGCGTGGGCCGGATCGCGCCGGCCGCGATCGCCGGGCTGCGGGCGGATGTCGACATGATCCTGATCGACGTGCTGCCGGCCGAGGGCGGCCATCGCGAGGCGGACGGACGCTGGCAACTGGCGCAGCCGCATGAGAGCATCCCCGGCGCCCACTGGTTTCCCGAAAGCGGGCGGGGCGCGCCGATGCCGGATATCGCCGACTGGTTCGCGCGCGGGGTTGCGCGGCTGACCGGCGGGAGGCGCGACCGGATGATCGTCACCTTCTGCCGCGCGGATTGCTGGATGGGCTGGAATGCGGCGCGGCGGCTGCGGGCAATGGGCTATCGCAATATCTGGTGGCTGGCCGAGGGGATGGACGGCTGGCGCGATCTGGGCCGAGACCTGAGGCCCGTCCAACCCGCGCGCCGATAGGACCAAAGGTCAATTGTCTGGCCCCCGTTTTTGGGCATGTTGCACGCTAACGGGGTAGTTCAAACCATTGATTTTCGGGAGAGAGTAAATGCTTCATCGTTCGGCGCTGGCGATCATCGGCGGCCTGGCCATGGCCAGTGCGATGCCGGCCGCGGCCAAGGACATCACCGTCCATATGAAGAACAAGGGCGCCGATGGCGCGATGGTGTTCGAGCCGTCCTTCGTGAAGGCGGCGCCGGGCGACGTGATCCATTTCCAGCCGACCGACCCCAGCCATAATGCCGAGACCATCTCCACCATGTTGCCGGCCGGCGCGACCCCGATGAAGGGCGCGATGAACAAGGAGGCGGTGCTGACTGTCAGCAAGCCGGGCCTCTATGGCATCAAGTGCATGCCCCATTATTCGATGGGCATGGTGGCGCTGGTGCAGGTGGGCAAGCCGACGGCGGCCGATGTGACGGCGGCCAAGGCGGTCAAGCTGCCGCCCTTCGCCGCCAAGCGGATGAATGCGGCGCTCGCCCAGGTGAAATAAGCGCGGGCCGGTCCCGCAAACAGGCAGGCCGGTCATCCACCAGGATGGCCGGCCTGTTCTCTGTCATTCGTAGCGCAGCGCGTGGATCGGGTTGGTGCGCGCGACGCGGAAGCTGTGCGCGCCGATGGTCAGGATCGCGATCAGCAGCGCCAATCCGCCCGCCAGCAGGAAGGGCAGGGGCGTCAGCGCGATGCGGGAGTCAAAGCCATTGAGCCAGTCCCGCATCACCCACCAGGCGACCGGCCAGGCGATGAGGTTGGCGATCAGCACCGGGCGGGTGAACTGCCAGACCAGCAGTTGCACGATCTTGCCCGTGCTGGCGCCCAGCACCTTGCGGATGCCGATTTCCTTGGTCCGGCGCTGCGCGGTGAAGGCGGACAGGCCGAACAGGCCAAGGCAGCCGACGATCACCGCCAGCAGGGCGAAGGCGGCGAAGGCCTGGGCCCGTGCTTCTTCGGCATGATAGACTTCGCGCACGATATCGTCGCTGAAGCGCGCGCTGAAGGGCACTTCGGGAGCGAGCCGCTTCCACACGCTTTCGATCCGCGCCAGCACCGTCGCCGGATTGCCATGATAGCGGATCAGCATTTCGTTATGATTGTCGCGATCGAAGAGGAAGAAGATCGGGTCCATCGGGTCGCGGATCGAGCGGAAGCGCGAATCCTGGACGACGCCGATGATGGTGATGGGCACGCTGCCGCCAAATTCGTCGCGCACCAGGCCGCCGCGCACCTGCTTGCCGATCGCGTCCTGCGGTGAGGCAAAGCCCAGCCGCTTGACCGCCAGTTCGTTGACCACGGTATTGGCGCCGCGCGCGGCAAAGGCCCGCTCGGCCTCCGGAACCTCCGGGAAGGGACGGGTGATGTCGTCGATCGGCCGGTTGATGTCGAAGCTCCGCCCGGCAAGCAGCTTGATGCCCATCGTGTCGAAGAATTTGGTGTCGACCTGATAGATGCCCATGCTGATCGGCTCTTCACGGCCGGGCACGAGGATACCGCTATTGGTGTTGTTGGTGGTGCTGATGCCGATATTGGTGCGGCCGACCGAGGTCACGCCGTCGACCTTCTCGATTTCCCGCACCATCGTGTCGAGCACCGGATCAAGCTGGCGGCGGCTGATGCCGGAAATCTGGATCAGCCCCTCGCGCTTGTAGCCGGGATCGGAATTGCGGGCGTAGAGGGTCTGGGCATAGACCACCGCCGTGCAGATGATGAGGCCGATCGACACGGCGAACTGGGCGACGACCAGCGCACTGCGCAACCGGCCCGATCCTTCCGCATCGGCGGCCGACTTGTTGGCCTTGAGCACGCGGGCGGGCTGGAAGCGGGACAGGTAGAAGGCGGGATAGGCGCCGCCGGCCACGCCGACCAGCAGCACCAGGCCGATGATCGGCAGGATGAGGCCGCCGCTGCCGAAATAATGGAGGCTGAGGTCCGCGTCGAGGAAGCGGCTGACCAGCGGCAGCAGCAATTCGGTCAGCGCCAGCGCGACCAGCATCGCCACCGCCGAGACCAGGATGGATTCGCCGATGAATTGCAGCACCAGCTGGCGGCGATTGGCGCCCAGCACCTTGCGCAGGGCAACTTCCCGCGCGCGCTGGCTGGCGCGGGCGGTGGCGAGATTGACGAAATTGACGCAGGCCATGCCCAGGATGAGCAGGGCGACGATGGCGAAGGTGATGATCGAGCCGCGATCATTGCCCGGCGTCATCGACCCGTTCTGAGCCCGACCAAGATGGACGTCGCGGACATTGACGAGGGCGAAGTTCATGTCGTCGCCCTGGTTGAAGCGGCGGCCGCCGAAAAACTGGTCGGGGATGTTGCGCTTTTCCCATTGCGGCAGCTGGGCATTGATTGCCTTGACGTCGGCGCCGGGCTTCAGCCGGACATAGATCCAGCCCGACTGCCAGCCATATTGGCTGAGGAAATCGGGCGTCTGCGCCCAGTAGCTGGGCGGATCATAGCGGGCGAGCATGGTGAGCTTGAGGTGCGAGGCCTTGGGCAGATTCTTGAGCACGCCATTGACGCGATAGTCGGTCGAGATGCCGCGCGAGATGAGCGTCAGCGTCTGGCCCATCGGGTCTTCGCTGCCGAAGCGGCGCTTCGCCTCGCTGTCGGTCAGCACCATGTCGCCGGGCTTGGCCAGCGCGGTGCGCGGATCGCCCTTCACCAGCGGCAGGTCGAGCACGTCGAACACCGGGCCGTCGACGAATTTCATGTCGTCCACTTCGGTCGCGACGCCGTTGCGCAGCACGACTGGCCCCGCCGAAAGCAGATGGACGGCCGCGGCGATCTGCGGAAAATCCTTCCGCAGCGCCGCCTGCGCGACATAGGGCGCCATCTGGAGATTGTTTTCGCGGCCGCCATGCGGATCGGTATAATAGGTCTGGAACTGGAAGGTCCGGTCCGCCTGCGGCATCCAGGCGTCGAAGGTCAGTTCATTGCGGACGAACAGCAGGATGATGAGGCAGGCCGCCATGCCGGTCGCCAGCCCCAATATGTTGATCGCCGCATAGGTGCGGCTCTTGAGCAGCGACCGTAGGCCGACCGTCAGATAATTGCGCCACATGGGAAGTCTCTCCGTCTTGGGCTGTCAGGCGGCGCGGCGCCGTTCCTGCAGGATGCGGCCGTCCAGCATGTGGACGACGCGGCTGGCATAATCGGCATGGGCGGGCGAATGGGTGACCATGACGATGGTCGATCCTTCGGCGTTGAGCGTCTGGAGCATCTTCATCACTTCCTCGCCATGGCTGGTGTCGAGGTTGCCGGTCGGTTCGTCGGCCAGGATCAGGCGCGGTTCGGACACCAGCGCGCGGGCGACGGCAACGCGCTGCTGCTGGCCACCCGACAGCTGGCTGGGCCGGTGGCGGGCACGATGGGCGATGCCGACCCGGTCCATCACCGCCTCGACCTTCGCCTTGCGCTCGGCCGCGGGCATGGCGTGATAGAGCAGGGCGAGTTCGATATTCTCGGCCACGCTCAGCTCGTCGATCAGGTTGAAGCTCTGGAAGATGAAGCCCAGATGCGTCTTGCGGATGCCCGCCAGCCTGGGCTCGGGCAGGCCCGCAATCTCGGTGTCGCCAAAGCGGTAGGAGCCGCTCGACGGGCTGTCGAGCATGCCGATCATGTTCAGCAGGGTCGACTTGCCGCAGCCCGACGGGCCCATGATCGCGACAAATTCGCCCTGGAAGATGTCGAGGTCGATCGCGTCGAGCGCGGTGGTTTCGACCATGTCGGTGCGATAGACGCGGCTGAGTTCACGCAGGCTGAGCAACGCTTGGGTCATGTCTTTGCCTTTCACTTCTTTTCGAGGACCAGCCGATCCTTGTCGGCAAACCCGGTATAGGGGGATGTGAGCACCTGCTCGCCGGGCTCCAGCCCGTCGAGGATCTCGATATAGTCGGCGTTGCGCCGGCCCAGGCGCACGGCGCGCTTCACCGCCTCCCCGCCGTCGGGCGTCACCACGAACACCCAGGCACCGCCGGTGTCATTGTAGAAGCTGCCATTGGGGATGAGGCGCGCGCGCACCGGATCGCCCAAGGTCAGCTTGGCCTGGAGCGTCTGGCCGCGCTGGATCTGGGGCGGTTCGCCGTCGAGGAATTGCAGGTCGATCTCGAACTGGCCGTTGCGCACGGTCGGATAGATTTTCGCGACCTTCATCCGATAGCTCTTGCCGTTCCAGTCGACCGTCGCGGTCTGGCCAAGCTGGACACGGGGCAGGTAGAATTCGTCGATCCCGGCGACCAGCTTGTTGCGGCCGGGGCTGTCGATCTGGCCCAGCCGTTCGCCGCGCGCCATCGACTGGCCCACCTGGATCGAGAAGGCGGAGACGGTGCCGGCGACCGGCGCGCGCAGGTTCAGTGCCTCCAGGCTGGCGCGGGCGACGCCCAGGCTGGACTGGAGGGTTTCGGCCGAGGTGCGCAACTGGGCGAGCTGGCTGGTCTGGAGCCGCTCGTCAGTCTGCTGGGTGCGGGCGAGGACGGCCCGGCGATCGCGCTGGTAGCTGAGGTCGTCGCGCGTGTCGGCAAAGGTCCGGCCGGCGACGAAGCCGCGCGCGGCCAGCGGCGCTTCCCGCTCATATTGGCGCTGCGCCTTCTTGAGGTCGAGATCGGCCTCCAGCATGGCGCGGTTGTTGGTGAGCCGGTTCTGCGACAGCGCCAGTTCCTGGCTGCGCATGGAATTGAGCTGCTGCGTCACTTCGGTCTGGCGGGCGAGGACGGACAGTTGCAGTTCGGCGTTGGACAGGCGGGCGAGCAACTGGCCCTTCTGGACGGTGGCGCCATCCTCGACCAGCACCTCCTCGACCCGGCCGCCCTCGATCGCGTCGAGATAGACGGTGATGAGCGGGGTGACGCGGGCGCGCAGCGGCAGGAAATCGTCGAACCGGCCCTGGCTGACGGTGGAGACGACGATGCGGTCGGCCGGCAGGGTCTGGCTGTTGCTGCGGGGCATATAATACCAGGCGGTGCCGATCAGCGCGATCGCGCCGGCGGCGCCCAGTGCGACCTTGGCGCGCAGCGGCAGCGTCTTGCGCGCCACCACCCGGTCCATCGCGCCGCCGCTGGTGGGCGCGGCGGCCCGCGGCGTTTCGCTGGGGATGCTGACGACGCTCATGCGAGGCGGCTCCACTGTCCGATTCCGAACATTGCTTGTCCGATAGCGAACATCAGGCGAGGAAGGGCTTGCAGCCGGTGCCGGCGCGGGCGGGGCAGCGGAGATGCCCGGCCTCGGCCGTCATCTGGCGCGGCGCTTCGCAGCCGAATGGCCGGGAAGCGGCCTGCGGCGCGGCCATCACCAGCAGGGTGGCGGCGATGCCGAGCAGGATCGAAAGCGGTTTTGACAGCGAGGAGCCGGGCCGGCGATACATTGTCAGTCTCCATCTGGACTTGGGGCACATGCCCTTTGCCGGATGCTTCGCAAGCGGCGTGCCAGTTGCCTTTTTGCGAGCATATGCGGGACGGGATCCGGGCCGTGACGGGTCTGGCACGGATATTGATTGCACGGTTCCGGACAGGCGCTGTACGGGAGCGAACGGATGACAGAGGGGCGGATGACACAGGAGAAGCCATTCGAGCTGTGCGTCGTCATCGATGATGATGACGACATATTGCTGGCCGCGCGCCTGTTGCTGCGCGCGATCTTTGGCGAGGTGCTGACCTTTCGCGACCCGGAATCCGCCTTTGCCGCGACCGCCGGCCTGACCCCCGAAGCAATCCTGCTCGACGCCAATTTCTCGCGCGGGGCGACCAATGCGGCGGAAGGGTTCGAATGGCTGGGCCGTTTCCTGGCGCGCGATCCGCAGGCGGTGATCGTGATGATTACCGCCCATGCCGGGGTGCAGGTCGCGATCGAGGCGATGAAGCGCGGTGCGACCGATTTCGTGACCAAGCCCTGGTCGAACGAGCGGCTGCTGGCGACGGTGCGCACGGCTGCGGCGCTGCGCGCGTCGCGCAAGGCGGTGGCGCAGAAGGACAAGGTGGCGATGATCGCGGCGGCGCCGGCCGGGGAGACGCCGTTGCTCGGCACGTCACCGGCGATGGCGCGGGTGCAGCAACTGATCGACCGTGCCGCGCCGACCGACGCCAATGTGCTGATCCTGGGCGAGAATGGCACGGGCAAGGAACTGGTCGCGCGCGAACTGCATCGCCGATCGCGCCGGGCCGAGCGGATCATGCTGCCGGTCGACCTGGGTGCGGTGGCCGAAAGCGTGATCGATTCCGAATTATTCGGGCATGTGAAAGGGGCCTTCACCGATGCGCGGGCCGACCGGATCGGGCGGTTGCAGGCGGCCGATGGCGGCACATTGTTCCTGGACGAGATCGGCAATCTGCCGCTGCATCTGCAGCCCAAGCTGCTGACCGCGCTGGAACAGCGCAAGGTGACGCCGGTGGGCGCCAACAAGCCGGTGCCGGTGGACATCAGGGTGATCGCCGCGACGAACCTGAGCGCCGGGCAGATCGCGGACGAGGGGCGGTTCCGACAGGATCTGCTGTTCCGCCTGAATACGGTCGAGATAGTGTTGCCGCCGCTGCGCGAGCGGCGCGAGGATATTCCCGCGCTGGTCGCCCATTATCATGCGCTCTATGCCCGCAAATATGCCCGGCCGGTGCATCCGATCGCGCCCGAGCTGATGGCGGCGCTGGTCGCCTATGACTGGCCCGGCAATGTCCGCGCGCTGCGCCATGCGATCGAGCGGGCGGTGATCCTGGCCGGGGACGCACCCTTTGGCATCGAGGATATCCCGCTGCGCAGCCATGGCAGTCCCGAGCCGGTCCGGATCGACCGGGCCGCCGTGGTGGAGGCGCCGCCACCACCGGACGACATGAATCTGGAACGGGTCGAGCGCCGGCTGGTCGAGACCGCGTTGATGAAGCATGGCTATAATATCTCCAGCGCCGCCGCCGAACTGGGCCTGACCCGCGCCTCCCTCTATCGCCGCATGGAAAAACATGGGCTTTGATCGACGCTTCTCGATCGGCCTGGCGCTGCGGCTCGTCATGGCGATGGCGTGCCTGGTGGCGCTCGCCTGGGCGCTGATGACGCCGGACCTTGGCGCCGTGCGCATCCTGTGCGCGATCGGCGCGGCGGTCAGTGCGATGGCGCTATGGCATCATGTGCGCCGCGCCAATTTCGAACTGGCCCGCTTCGTCGAGGCGATCGAGTTTGGCGACCTGCAGGCGCGCTTTGCCCGGCCGGGGTCGGACAGCGGCTTCGACCAGTTGGGCGCGGCGCTCGATCGCGGTATCCGAAAGCTGCGCGACGATCGGGTGCGCTTGCAGGAGGCATCGCGCTTCTATGAGGCGCTGGCCGATGATGCGCCCGCCGCGCTGCTGACGATCGCGCCCGATGGCCGCATCGAGCCGGTGAACAAGGCGGCGCGCAAGCTGTTCAACCGCCATGCCGGGGTGCGGCCGGACGATTATGCCCCCTATGGCGGCCATTTCGCCGCGACGCTGACCGCGCTGGAGCCGGGGCGCAGTCAGACCATGTTGATCGAGACCGATATCGGGCCGCAGCGCGTGCTGATCCGCTGCGCCAGCCTGACCCGGCTGGGCGGGGCGACGCGGGTGATTGCGGTGCAGGTGATCCAGCAGGCCCTGAACGCGGTCGAGGTAGCGGCGCAGAGCGACCTTATCCGCGTGCTGACGCATGAGATCATGAATTCGATGACGCCGGTGACCTCGCTCGCCCGCACCGCGTCGGACCTGATGGCGCAGGCGGACGATGGCGGCGATCCGCTGATCGCCGATGCCCGTGCTGCCGTCGATACGCTGGCCCGGCGCGCCGACGGGGTGATGCATTTCGTCGAAACCTATCGCACCATCACGCGCCCGCCGCTGGTTGACCGCCGCCTGTTCGCGGCGCGGCCCTTTGCCGATGAGCTGGCCAAGCTGTTTGCGGCCGATGCCGATCGCGCGAGCGTGCATCTGGATGTGCGGGTCAGCCCGGCCGACCATCGCATCGATGCCGATCCCGACCTGTTGGCGCAGGTGGTCATCAACCTGTTGCGCAATGCGGCGGATGCGGCCGAATGCCATCGCGACCGGCCGGAAGTGTCGCTGAGCATCGCCGCGATCAGCGCCGGGCGCACCCGGATCGAGGTGGCAGACAATGGCCCCGGCGTGCCCGAGGCGCTGCGCCACGACATTTTCCTGCCCTTCTTCACCACCAAGAAGACCGGCAGCGGGATCGGCCTGAGCCTCGGTCGGCAGGTGCTGCTGGCGCATGACGGCACGATCGAGATCGACAGCGCGCCGTCGGGCGGCGCGCTGTTCCGGCTGACGCTATAGCGCGGTGGCCGGCCCCGGTCAGGGGCAGGGGTCGGGCAGGTCGCGATGCACCGCCTCGATCGCGGCGATGGCGTCGGCGCTGAGCGTCAGGTTGACGCTGTCGATGTCGGCCCTGAGCTGGTCCAGCGATGTCGCGCCGATGATCGTCGCAGTGACGAACGGGCGGCTGTTGACATAGGCGAGCGCGAGCTGGGCGGGATCAAGGCCATGGGCATGGGCGATCGCGACATAGCGGGCGGCGGCCGGCGCCTGGCCGGGCAGGTCGTAGCGGACGAACTGGCGCGCGACGTCGCGGCGGGTGCCGGGCGCGATCACCCCGCCCAGATATTTGCCGGTCAGATTGCCGCCGGCGAGCGGCGAATAGGCGAGCAGGCCGACATCTTCACGCAGGGCAAATTCGGACAGGCCGATTTCGAACACGCGGTTGAGCAGATTATAGGCGTTCTGGATCGACGCGATGCGGGGCAGGCCCTGGTCCCGCGCCAGGCGCAGATATTCGCTGACGCCCCAGGGCGTTTCGTTCGACACGCCGACATGGCGGATCTTGCCCGCCTTCACCAGATCGGCAAGGGCATCGAGCGTTTCCTCGATCGGCACGGTGTCGGGCCGGTCGGCCAGAGCGGACAGGCCGCGCACGCCGAAGGAGGGGACGGGCCGGTCGGGCCAGTGGACCTGGTAGAGATCGATATAGTCGGTCTGCAACCGGCGCAGGCTGTCGTCGATTGCCTGTTCGATGTTCCGGCGGTCCAGCCGGTCCGCCGTGCGGATGCCGCGCGAGGGATCGCGGGCGGGGCCGGCCACCTTGGTCGCCAGGATGATGTCGTCGCGCTTCTTTCGCCCGGCGATCCAGCTGCCGATATAGGCTTCGGTCAGGCCCTGGGTCTCGCGGCTGACCGGGGTGACCGGATACATTTCGGCGGTGTCGATGAAATTGACGCCCTGGCCGATCGCATAATCGAGCTGGGCGTGCGCTTCGGCTTCGCTGTTCTGCGATCCCCAGGTCATGGTGCCAAGGCAGATCAGGCTGACCCAGAGGTCGGTGCGACCGAGCGTGCGATATTCCATATGTCATGGCCCTTTCGTGGCAAGCGACTGGTTTCTAGCCGTTTGTCGGGAAATGCAAAGCCATGGCGGGATCGGTTGAGAAACTATCATTGACAGCATCCGTCCGGCCGCAGACAGGAAACAGCTCGTCCATCGGTTAACCAAAGGCTCATCGGATCGCCCTAGGTTGCGACTCCTTCCCTGTTGGTGCGTTGATCGAGCATGTCTGACCTGTCTGATCTCATCCTGGACATGATTACCCGCTATGGCTGGTGGAGCGGGCCGATCATCGGCGTGCTGGCCTTTTTCGAGTCGCTGGTGGTGATCGGGCTGTTCGTGCCGGCGATCGCCACGATGATCGCGGTCGGCGGGCTGATCGGGGCGGGGCTGGTCGATCCGGCGCCGGTGTTCGCCTGCGCCGTGTTCGGCGCGATCCTGGGCGACTGGGTATCCTATACGCTGGGGCGGTCGGTCGGGCCGGCCATCTATCGCCATCGCTGGCTGCGCGGGCATCGGCTGGCCTTTGCGCGGGCGCGGCTCTTCTTTCGCCGCTATGGCTTCATCTCGGTGCTGCTCGGCCGCTTCCTGGGACCGGTCCGTTCGACCGTGCCGGTGGTCGCGGGCGTGGTGAAGATGCCGCATGGCCCGTTCCAGATCGCCAATATCCTGTCCGCCCTGCTGTGGGTGCCGGCGCTGCTGCTGCCCGGCTATCTGGCCGGCGGCCGGCTGACCCATTTCGATTTCGAGGCGGAGCATTTCGCCATGATGGCGCTGGGCCTGTGCCTGGTGCCGCTGCTGCTGGGATGGCTGGCGATCCGTTTCTTCAACAAGCCGCGCCAGCGGCATCGCACCATGTCCGCACAGCGCGGCTGAAAGGTTGATGACAGGCTGCTTCGCTAATCGGCGGCGGCCCAATTCACACCCAATAGGCTGTTCGCTGCGGCGGTGATGTTCTTCACGTCGTTGCCTTGCGGGACGGCGAGAGGATTTATGAACGACATCTGGACTCACATAGTCGCCGATTTTTCCAATCTCGGCTCTCCATCCGCGCTGGCCGCCTTTGGCCAGGTCGTGCTGATCGACATCATGCTGGCGGCGGACAATGCGATCGTCGTCGGCGCGCTGGCGGCCGGCCTGCCGCCGGCGTCGCGGCGCAAGGTGATCGCGATCGGCGTGATCGCCGCGCTGGTGCTGCGCATCGCCTTTGCCCTGCTGGTCACGCAGCTGATGCAGCTTGTCGGCCTGGTCTTTGCCGGCGGCCTGTTGCTGGTCTGGGTCGGCTGGAAGATGTGGCGCGAACTGCGCGCGCATGGCGAACCGGAAGATGCCGAGGATATTGCCGGAAAGGCGGCGCCGAAGGGCTTTGCCCAGGCGGCCTGGGCGGTCGCGATCGCCGACGTCAGCATGAGCCTGGACAATGTGCTGGCGGTGGCCGGCGCGGCGCGGGAGCATCCCGGCATCCTGGTGATCGGCCTTGTCCTGTCGGTGGCGCTGATGGGCGTGGCGGCGAACCTGCTGGCCCGCGTGATCGAACGCTATCGCGCGATCGCCTATTTCGGCCTTATCGTGATCCTCTATGTTGCCGGCAAGATGATCTATGAGGGGGCGATCGATCCGGCCACGGGCCTCATCACCCTGTTCTGATAAAAAGAATGGCGGGGCCGGTCAGTCGGCCCCGCTCTTCCTTCCCATGGAGGCAAAGCCGAGCGGCGCGCCGATCAGCACCAGGATGACGCGGGTCAGATGGTGGATGACGACGACGCCCGGCTCCAGCGCCAGGCTGAGCGCGACCATGCTCATTTCGGCGAGACCGCCCGGCGAATAAGCGAGCGTCAGCAGCACCGGATCGACCCCGGCAAGCGTGCCGATCCCCGCCGCCCAGGCAAAGGTGACGGCCAGCAGGATCGCCGTCGACCCAGCCGCCAGCGCCAGGATGCGCAGCAATTCCTTCAACGTCAGGCCGACGAAGCGGCAGCCCATGGTGGCGCCAAGGCCGACCTGTGCCGCGGCCAGCGCCCAGCCGGGAATGCGGAAATCGGCCAGGCCGCTCATATGCACGGCGGCGCTGACCGCCAGCGGCCCGACCAGATGCCAGGCGGGCAGGCGCAGCAGCCGGCCGATCAGCAGGCCCAGAAGCGCGCAGCCCAGCCCCCAGAAGAGCAGCGACCAGCTGGCGACATCGCCGGTCACCGGGGTGATGGCGCTGGCGGCGACCGGCGCATGGTCGAGCCGGATCAGGAAGGGCAGGATGAAGACGACGAGGAAGATACGTGCGCCATGGATCAGGCCGATGGCGCGCTCGTCGGCGCCGCGCTCCGCCCCCATCACCACCATCTCGGCAATGCCGCCGGGCATGCCGGCGAAATAGGCGGTGGCCGGATCGAACTTCGCGACCTTGCGGAAATAGGTGACGCACAGCAGCGCGGCGGTGGCGAGGAAGAAGGGCAGGGCGGCGAGCGGGATGATCCAGTCGCGCGCCTGTGGCAGAAGATGCGGGCCAAAGCTGCTGCCCAGTACCACGCCGATCACCGCCGCCATCGGGCGGCGGGTGGCGGCGGAGGCCTGAATCGGCAAACCGGCGACGCTGGCGACCGCGCAGGCCGCCATCGATCCGAGCACCCAGGGCAGTGGCGCATGGATCGACCAGAAAAGCGCGCCGCCGGCCGCCCCGACGGCAAGCGCCGCCAGGAAGCGGAGAAGCGTGTCCAATCCCCTAGGCGACAAAGGGGAAGGCCAGGGCGATCATGCCGACCAGGGTCATGACGATGCCGACCGCGGCGGCGGGCAACAGGGTGAAGCGCTGATGATCGGCCAGGTCCACGCCCGCCAGGCTGACCAGCAGATAGGTGGAGGGGACCAGCGGGCTGAGCAGATGGACCGGCTGGCCCATCAGCGAGGCGCGGGCGATCGCCATCGGTTCGACGCCATAATGGGCGCCGGCTTCGGCGAGGATCGGCAGCATGCCGAAATAGAAGGCGTCGTTGGAGATGAAGAAGGTGAAGGGCATGGAGAGCAGGGCGGTGATCGGCGCCATATAGGGGCCGAGCGCGGGCGGGATGACGCCGACGACTTCCTTGCTCATCGCCTCCACCATGCCGGTACCGCCGAGGATGCCGGTGAAGATGCCGGCGGCGAAGATCAGCGACACGACCGACAGGACATTGCCGGCATGGGCGGCGATCCGTTCCTTCTGCTGGGCGACGCCGGGATAGTTGACGATCATGGCGATGGCGAAGGCGATCATCATCAGCACCGAGAGCGGCAGCACGCCCCAGACCAGCAGGACGAGCAGCGCCACCACCAGCAGGCCGTTGAACCAGCGCAGATGCGGCCGGCGCGCTTCGGGATATTGCGAGACGCCCAGGTCCGACGGGGCGACCGACTGGCGCGCCTGCACCTTGCCCAGGCGCCGGCGTTCCTTGATCCCGAACCAGAAGGCGAGGCCGAGCAGGAAGGCGAGGCCGGCGATCATGCCGGGGATGAGCGGCAGGAACAGGGTGGCCGGGTCCAGTTTCAGCGCGCTTGCGGCGCGGGCGGTCGGCCCGCCCCACGGGGTCAGGTTCATGATCCCGCTCGTCACCATCAGCAGGCAGACGAGGTAGAGCCGGTTCATGTCGAACCTCTTGTAGAGGGGGAGCAGCGCAGCGATGGTGATGATGTAGGTGGTCGATCCGTCGCCGTCGAGGCTGACGATCGAGCAGAGCACCACCGTGCCCAAGAGGATCAGCAGCGGATCGCCATGCACGATCTTCACCAGCCGGGCGACCAGCGGGTCGAACAGGCCGGTGTCGGTCATGGTCGAGAAGAAGAGGATGGCGAACAGCAGCATGACGCCGGTCGGCGCCAGATTCTTGATGCCGTCGATCATCATGTCGCCAAGGCCGGCGGCCTGACCGGCGATCACGCCGAACAGCGAGGGGATGACGATCAGCGCGACCAGCGGGGTCATCCGCTTGGTCATGATCAGCGTCATGAAGGTGGCGACCATCAGGAAGCCGAGCAGGGCAAGATTCATCGCTGCGTCCTTGAGGGGGCTGGAGGAAGGAGGATCAGAAGGTCACGCCGACACGGGCGCTGACGGTCTGGCCGTCATCGCCGCCCGTGTAGGTGCCGGCGCGGTTGTTGGTGTGCCACTGGATGCCGTTGAGCTGGATCCGGGTGAAGCTGTTGAGATACCAGTTGACGCCCAGCGTCGCGGCCCAGCCGTCGCCGCCCAGCACCAGGTCGGTATAATCGAGATTTTCGTAGCGGGCGGTCAGTTCGATCGCGCCGAGGCCGCCGTCCAGAACGGGGTCGAGCACATTGGGCTGGCCGAAGCTGCCGAGGCGCGGGTTGTAGGGCGGCAGTTCGCCGGTCAGGAACAGGCCGCTCGACAAGCTCCAGGCCTTGCTTTCGAAGCTGGGGCGTCCGCCGTCGAGGCGTGCGATGCGGCGGCCGGCCTCACCCATCACCCACAGGCCGCCGACATAGCCGCCCAGTTCCGCGCCATAGCCGGTGGTCGAGCGGCCGCCGAGCAGTTCGCCGGTGGTGACGCGGACCGCGCCGTTGAAGCGGCCGCCGATGACGGTGCTGCGGGTCAGCGTGGTCGCGGCGGAGGACAGGGCTTCGTCGAAGAACCAGCCGCCGACATGGAGCAGCGAGCGATCGGTCCTGATCGGGTTCCAGTGCGCACGGCCGCTGAAGGTACGGCTGTCATTGGTCGCCTGTTCGCCATCGACGCGGTCGCCGGTCACGCTGAGCGAGGCATGCCAGTTGGGACCGAACATGCGGCCCATGATGCCGATGCCGTAGAAGCCGCGCTGCGGGATGATGGCGGTCGACACCACGCCCCGTTCCAGGAAGGGGGTGGAGTCCGAACCGGTACTGCCTTCGAAGGCGCGGTCGTTGAACAGGTGCCCCGCGCGCACGTCATAATCGACCTTGCTGCTGATCTTGTTGCGATAGCCCAGGAAGGCGGTGACGATGTCGACCTCATTCTCCGAAAAATCGCTTTCGAACTGGTAGAAGAAATGCGGGCCGACGCCGCCTTCCAGACCCAGGCGCAGCGCGCGCATGCCGGTCGTCGTGGTGTTGCGGCCGCCATATTTCGACCCCAGGGTCGAGCTGACGTCGACCAGGATGCGGCCGCGCGGCTTGTAGGTGAAGACGCCGTCGGCCGAGCGGAAGACGGGCAGGCCCGCGCCCCATTCGGTGGTGACGCCGGACGGATTGGCGGCGACCGCGCGGGCCTGGGCCACGTCGATATCGGCCGGGCCGGGCGGCACGATCTGTGGCGCGAAGGGGGCGATGACCAGCGGCTGGGCCGTGTCCTGCTGCGCCATTTGCGGCGCGGGCTGCGCAGCGGCGGGGGGCGTCGCGGTCTGGGCGGCGGCCTGTTGCCCCTCGATCTTGTCGAGCCGGGCCTTGAGCGCGGCGATCTCGGCCGCCTGGGCCTTCACCAGTGCGGCCAGGTCATCGGCGCTGGGCGCCTGGGCGAGGGCGGGCGTGGCGACGATCAGTGCCAGCGCGGCGCAGCCGCCGCGCAACATCAGATGGGTCATGCTTATCGGGCTCCGGAAACGAGGGCCGCCTGCCATTCGCGCAGGAAGCGCTGGCGCGTGAGGCGGTCGAGATTGACGAGAAGCTGTGGGCCGACGCGGATCGAGCGGGCCTGGGCAGCGGGCAGACGGCGGCCGTTGATATCGGTCCGCACCGGCCAGAGGCTATGTTGCGCGAGCAGCGATTGCCCTTCGCGCGAGAGGAGGAAGTCTAGGAATAGTTTGGCCGCGGCGGGGTGCCGCGCCTCGCGCGCGATGAAGGCGATGCGCGACATCACGATGGTATAATCTTCGGGAAAGACGACGCCGATGCGCGGGTCGCGGCGGGCGCGTTCCTGCGCGTAGGAGCCGATCACATTATAGGCGATCGAGAATTTGCCTTCGGCCACGCCGCGCAGCATCGGTTCGGTGGTGATGTGCAGTTGAGGCCGGGTCGCGGCCATCGCCTCCACCAGCGAACCGGTGTCGCGGGTGATGGCATAATCCTGCGTCAGATAGAGATAGCCGGTGTTCGAGCGGGCGGGGTCGAAGGTCGCGACCTTGCCGGTCAGCGTCTTGCGATCCTTGCGCAGCATCGCCTCCAGCGCGGCATGGCTGCGCGGCGGATTGGCAATCGCCTTCTTGTTGTAGACATAGGCGATCGGCTCTGCGGTGACGCCAAAGCCCATATTCTTCCACACCGCATTGGCGGGCAGGGCGGGCTTTTCGGGGCTGGCATAGGCCTGGGCAAAGCCGTCGTTGATGAGCTTGACCTGCTGGTCCATCGCCGACGACCAGACCAGGTCTGCCGACATCCGGCCGCTGCGCGCCTCGGTCGAGAAGCGGCGGAACATCTCGTTCGATCCGAGGTCGGAATAGCTGACGGTGACGCCGGGATAGCGGCGCTGGAACGCCAGGATGACCGGTGCCATTTCCGACGTGTCGGCATTGGCATAGACGATGACCTGCCGTTCGGCACGGGCATCGCCGATCAGATCGTCATAGGAACGCGGATAGCCGGTTGGCCTTTGCGCTACCGCTGTCGCGCTGGTGACGGACAGGCTTGCCAGCGCCGCCACTATCTGAATAACCCTTCGCATCGACCCTGCTCCTCACATGTTCCGTTCTTCTGTCGGATTGGGAGAGGCAGTTACGAAGCCAAGCTGTCATCAACCTTTCAGCATCGGGTGCCCTATTCGGATTTTGATGATCGAGGATGACGCCGCACTGGCGCGCAGCATTGCAGCCCTGCTGCGGGCGGGCGGCCATGCGGTGGACCATGTCGCGACCGGCGAGGATGCGCTGGCGGTGGTGGGCGGGGAACCCTATGCGCTGGTCATACTGGACGTGGGCCTGCCCGATATCGATGGCTTCACCGTATTGGCGGAATTGCGCCGGCGCGGGGAGAAAGTGCCGGTGCTGATGCTGACCGCGCGCGATGCGCTGGACGACCGGGTGCGGGGGCTGGACCTGGGCGCCGACGATTATCTGCGCAAGCCCTTCGAGCCGCAGGAACTGGAGGCGCGGGTGCGGGCGCTGGGGCGGCGGCGAGGCGGCGATCCGACCCCGGAAATCACGGTCGGACCGCTGACCATCAATCGATCGACTGGTGTCGCCGATGTCGCCGGACGGGCGCTGGACCTGCGCCGGCGCGAACTGGCGGTGCTCGAGTCGCTGGCGACCAGGGCCGGGCAGGTGGTGCCGCGCGAATTGCTGATCGGCGAGGTGTTCGGTTTTGACGAGCCGGTCGGCAGCAACGCGATCGAGGTGCATGTGACCCGGCTGCGCGGCAAGCTGGCGCCCGACGGGCCGGGCATCCGCACGGTGCGCGGCGTGGGCTATATGCTCGATGCCCAATGAGGGATGGCCATCGGGCGAGGGGCGGGCCATTGCCCTGCGCACCCGCCTGCTGGCGGCGATGCTGGGGCCGATGCTGGGCGCGGCGGCGATCATCGGCGTGGGCGGCGCGACGCTGATTTCCGACGTGGTCCGCCGGACCAACGACCGGGTGCTGGGCGGTGCGCTGGGCGCGATCGCGGAAACCGTGCAGGTGGAGCGGGGCGAGGTGACGCTGGACCTGCCGCCCGCCGCCTTCGGCATGCTGGAGAATAGCGAGCGGGACAATGTCTATTACCGGATCGCGGTGGGCGGCACGTTGCTGACCGGCTATGCCGATCTGCCCGCGCCCGACCCGCGGACCATGCCGGTCGACCAGCCGCGATTCCGCTTTGCCCGGTATCGTGGGCAGGACATCCGCATCGGCGAGGTGAAGCGCAGCCTGCCGCGGATCGCCGACCCGGTGATCGTGCAGGTGGCCGAGACGCTGGATAACCGGCGGGCGCTGATGCACCGGCTGATGATCGCGCTGCTGATCGGCGAACTGACGCTGGTGGGGGTGGCGATCCTGCTGCTGCGGCCGGCGCTGGGCTGGAGCCTGCGGCCGTTGCTGCGCCTGCGGCGCGCGGTCGAGGCGCGCGATGGTGATGCGCGACCGGATTTCTCGGCGCTGGATGCGGGGCCGCTGCCGAGCGAATTGCGGCCATTGGCGCGGGCGTTCAACCGGCTGCTGCGTCAGCTGGATCAGGCCACGGGGGGCGTCCGCCGCTTCACCGCCGATGCCTCGCACCAGATGCGCACCCCGATTTCGGTCCTGAAGGTGCAGATCGAGCTGGCGCGCCGGGGATCGCGCGAGGCGTTCGACGAGATTGCCGATGCGGCGCAGCGGCTGGAGCGGCTGGTGACGCAGTTGCTGGCGCTGGCGCGGGCCGAGGAGGCGGGCGCATCGCCGCCGCTGGAGACGGTAGACCTGAAAGAGGTCAGCGCGGTGGTGGTCAACCGGCTGATCAACCAGGCGATCCAGGCGCAGGTCGAACTCAATCTGGAAGCGTCGGACGCGGAAAGCTATCGCGTCGAGGCGCATCGCACGCTGGTGTTCGAGATATTGGCCAATCTGGTCGACAATGGCATCCGCTATAACCGGCCCGGCGGCACGGTGACGATCGCGCTCGCGCAGGGCGAGGATGCGACCCTGATGACGGTCAGCGACGATGGCCCCGGCATTGCGGTGGAGCATCGCGACAAGGTGTTCGAACGCTTCTTCCGCGTGGGCGGCGCCAGCGCGCCGGAGGGGACGGGGCTGGGCCTTGCCATCGTCCAGTCCGCCGCGTCGCGCATGGGCGCGCAGGTGGAGATTGTCGAGGGCGGCGCGGGCACGCATATCCGCGTGCGCTTTCCGCGACGGGGGGAGGATGGCGGGGTTTAGCGCTTCTGCCCACTGGCGCGCAGGCGGCCGCTTCGTGGCGCACCCACCCCCGGCCCCTCCCTTGGAAGGGAGGGGAGTAAATGTGCGCATGATGAGCGCGGCGGCAGGTCGGGATAGCTTTGCGCGATCGGCCCGAGCGCGTCGGTGAGCGGGGCCAGCCAGGGTTCGAAGCGCCGCCAATGATCGACGCCGCCGGTATAGATGGGCTGGCGCACCTGTTCGGAACTGGCGGTGCGCACCGCCCGGTCGGTCTGCCAGAAGGACAGGCAGGCCGCCTCGAAATCGAGGCCGAGATAGGCGAGCAGCCGGTCGACCTCGCCGGGCGTGTCGGCGACCATCTGTTCGTAGATGACACGATGGACCCGGCCCGGCGCGGCCGCGTCATAGGCGGCCATCAGCGCGACATAGTCCCGATAATAGAGGCCGATGTCGGTCAGGTCATAGGTGAAGGCCTGGCCGCGCGCGAAATGCTGTTTCCAGCCGGAAAAGCAGCAGCCCATCGGATGACGGCGCGCGTCGATGATGCTGGCATTGGGCAGGATCAGCTTGATGAGGCCGACATGCTGCCAGTTGTTGGGCATCTTGTCGATGAAGCGCGGCTTGTCGCTCTGGCGGTGGACGCGGGTCTGTTCGACATATTCCTCACCCAGCCGCTGGCGGTCGGCCGGGGTCAGCGATGCCGCCATGACCGTGAAATCGGCAAATTCGCCATCGTCCACCCGCGATTGCAGGCGGCTGGCGATCATCATCATCTCGGGCAGCTCCATCGTGCCTTCGACCTGGCTGTGGCTGGCGAGAATCTGTTCGACCAATGTCGATCCCGCGCGCGGCAGGCCGACGATGAAGATCGGGTCGGGCGCGGGGCAGCCGCCATCGCCCATGGCGGCGATGAAGGGCGCGCTGAAGGTCGTGGCGGTGGCCGCGACTTCGGCGGAAAATTCGCCGGCATCGTGGCGGATCATGGCGCGGCGCAGCCGGTTGCCGGCGTCATAATGGCGGAAGGCCGCTTCGTCCGCCTTGCGATCCTCCTGCGCCTTGCCGAGCGAGAAATGGAGGTGGAAGACATCCTCGCCATCGGTCTGGCCATCGCGGGCCAGGGTTTCGAGCGCGCGCTCCATCGTGGCGATGTCGGCGGCGTCGAGCTTCACGGTCTTGAGGTTGGCGAGGCTCCACCAGGCTTCGCCCATGGTCGGGCGATGATGCACCGCCTGGCGATAGGCATGGACCGCGTCGGCCTGTCGCCCCAGCGTCTTGAGCGCATGACCCAGATTCTGCCAGACCTGCGGCTGGTCGGGCCGATCGGCCAGCAACCGCTCATAGATGGCGCGCGCCGCGTCCTGATCGCCCAGCCGCACCAGCACCGATGCGCGGATCAGGTCATAGCCCGGATTATGGATCGGCGAGCGGGCGAGGGTTTCGGCATGGGCCAGCGCTTCGCTCAGGCGGTTGTTCTGCAACAGCAGGCGGATGAGGAAATCGCGGGCGAGGTCGAAGCCGGGCGCCAGCGCGACGGCGCGCTCGACATGAGCGAGGGCGGCATTCATGTCGCCGCGCCGCCATTGCACCTCGCCCATCAGGCGGGTGCCGGCGGGATCGTCGGGCAGGCGATCGGCGCGCGCCGCCAGCAGCATTGCCGCGTCGTCCAGTCGCCCCTCGTTCATCGCCATTGCCGCTTCCAGCAGGTCGCGATCGCGCGAGGCGGCGTGGACGCCCGACAGGTCGGCACGCCAGGCATCGCCATCGCGCCCTACCGTGCGCAGCAATCCGGCCAGCAGGAACCAGCCGCCGGGGACGCCGGGTTGCTGGTGGGTCAGGCTTTCGAGCGCGCCGATCGCCTGACGCTGGTCGCCGGCTTCCTGCGCGGCCTGGGCCAGTTCCCACAATATCGCGGGGACATTGGGATGCTGGCGGGCGAGGGGGGCGAGCCGGGCCAGTGCGGCCTTAGGCTTGCCGAGGCGGCGTAGCGCCTGTCCGATCAGCAGTTCGGCGGGGGGCAGGCGCCCGGCCCGGCGCAGGATCGCTTCGGCCTGCGCCAAGGCCGCATCGGGGCGGGCGTCGAGCAGGGCGGCGGCGTCTGCCAGCGCCGTCTGGATGCTGTCGGTTGCCGGTACGGCGGACGCGTTCCCCATAGCCCCTCATATTTGTGCGACTGCTCAAAATCTTATGTCGGCTGCAGGCAGGCGTCGAGTCAGCTTGTCGTAAAAGTTTCAAAAAGTCGCCGAACAGCCGCTTGACAGGGCGTGTCCGATCGGCAGTATCGAATTTAGGACAGTTGTTCTGATTGCTGCAAAAGCGAACTGTCCGGGGATTATGGAACAGATAAACAGCGTGGCCAGCGTCTGGCGGCGATCCTGAAAGAGTCTCTCTTTCGGGCGGGGCATCCTTCGCCCTGTCGGCCGCCGGTGCGCGAGGCCATGCGAACGCGTCAGGGAAGGAGACCCGGAGCACCGGGCGAATTTCGCAGGAGAGGACGAGTCGCAACGCGTATCAGGGGGTATTCGTATGGCCATTCGTCTCCGCTCGCGAAGAGTGCGCACGTTCTGCGCGCTTGGCACGAGCACGTTCCTCACACCGATGATCCTGTCCGCGCCGGCACTGGCGCAGGCCCCGGCGGCCGATGCCGCCGCCGCCGATGCGGCCGCCGCCGAGGCCGAACAGGGGCTGGGCGAGATCGTCGTCACCGCGACGCGCAGCGCGCAGAGCATCCAGAAGGTGCCGATTTCGATGCAGGCGCTGGGTGCGGAGAAATTGCAGGAACGACAGGTGAAGGGCCTGAGCGATTTCGCCGCCCTGCTGCCGTCGGTCTCGTTCGAGGGCATTGGCCCCGGCCGCAACACCGCCTTCTTCCGCGGTATCGTGCCCGCCGGCGGTGCCTATGCCTCGGTCGGCTATTATCTCGACGACATGCCGATCACCGGCACCGAAGTGCCTGATATCCATGCCTATGACCTGGAACGGGTCGAGGCGCTGTCCGGGCCGCAGGGCACACTCTATGGCGCCGGCTCGCTGGCCGGCACCATCCGCCTGATCACCAACAAGCCCAAGCTCGACAAGTTCGAGTTCGGCTATGACGTGGAAGCCAATAAATATGGCAAGGGTGATTTCGGCGGCCAGCTGGAATCCTACATCAACGTGCCGCTGGCGCCGACGCTGGCGGTGCGGGCCATGGGCTATTATCGGCGCGACGGCGGCTATATCGACAATACGCCCAACAACGGCACGTTCAACGATGGCAGTTCGTCGACCCTGACTCTGGGCGACAACAACCCCAACACATCCTACACGCTCGACAATAGCGACATCGCCAAGGATGATTACAACACCATCCGCGAATTTGGCGGCCGCTTCCAGCTGCTGTGGCAGCCGACCGAGGGCTGGGACATCACGCCCGAGATCACGGCCCAGAAGCAGGTGGCGCGCGGCTATTTCGGTTATGATCCGCGGGTCGGCGACCTGGAAGTCCATGACTATGACCAGACCAAGAATGACGATCGCTGGTATCAGGCGGCGCTGTCGATCCATGGCCATATCGGCGATTGGGACATCGTCTCGGCTACCGGCTATTTCAAGCGCCGCACCCGCACGCTGAACGACTATACCTATTACACGGTCACCTATGACGGCTTCGGGCCGGGCTATGAAAGCTATCTGCAATTTTTCGACAATTGCACCGGCTCCGGCGCCAGCCAGCAGTGCCAGATGATCAATCCTACCCAATATTATCATGCCGACACGCACCGCAACAAATTCACCCAGGAATTGCGGATCTCGACGCCCAAGGACTGGCCGTTCGACGTGACCGTCGGTGGCTTCTACCAGCGGCAGAAGAATGAGTTGAACACCAGCTATGCGATCCGCGGGCTCGACACGATCACCGGCTATACCGCGACCGGCGGCGGCGATGTGGCGGGCGGGCTGATCGGCGTGCCGGCCATGTATGGCATCGCCTATGACGAGGATGGCAATCCCTATTTCGATACCAGCGACGTCATCAACGCCAACGGCAATCCGCTGGGCACGATGATCCTGGGCACCCAGGCGGTGAAGGGCGACGCCTTCTATTATGTCGAGCAGGACCAGCTCTATCATGACAAGGCGATCTTTGCCGAAGGTCATTACAACATCACGCCGACGCTGAAGCTGACCGGCGGCATCCGCTATTTCTGGACCGACTATAAGGTTCGGGGCTTTGCCGGCGTCGCCGGATCGGCCGCAGGCGTGGGCTGCACCACGCCGCTGCCCGATGACGAGCGGCTGACCTGCGTCAACACCAACCCCAATGCGGCGGACGGCACCGGCCGCTACAAGGAGGATGGCGAGACCCACAAGGTCGCGCTCGACTGGCAGTTCCAGCCCGACAAGATGGTCTATTTCAACTATTCGACCGGCTTCCGCCCCGGCGGGTTCAACCGGCCGCTGCGCATCCGCAGCCTGGGCAAGATCGTCAATGTCGCGCCGTTCAAGTCGGAAACGCTGACCAATTTCGAGGTCGGCGTGAAGACCACCTGGAACAATATCTTCCGCTTCAACGCCGCCGTCTATTATGAGAAGTGGAACAATATCCAATATGGCGTGGTCGTGTCTGGCGCACAGGGCGCGGGCATGACCGGCAATGCCGGCAAGGCCGAGGTCAAGGGCATCGAATATGATGCCGACCTGCGGCTGGGCAAGGTGACGATCTCCACCTCCGGCGCGTTCAACGATGCCAAGCTGAAGGGCGATTTCTGCAACTTTGCGCTCAATACCGAGACCGAGTCCATTGCGCAGCTGAGCAGCTGTACGCTGGGCGAGTTCGTCGAAGGATCAAGCCCGCCGACGCCGCAGGTCGCGGCCGCCAACGGCACCCGCCTGCCGCGCCAGCCGCGCTTCAAGGGCACGACATCGATCCGCTATGACACCGACTTGGGCGATTATGCCGCCTATGTCCAGGGCGCGGCGCTCTACCAGACCGGCGCGACGCAGGATCTGAACGTCGAGAGCAACGAGCTGCTGGGCAATACCAAGGGCTTTGTCAGCTTCGATTTTTCGGGCGGGATCAAGAAGGATGGTTGGAGCGTCACCCTGTTCCTGCAGAACGCCTTCGACAAGCGCGGGCAGCTGACGCGCAACACCTTCTGCTCGATCGACTTCTGCGCCAACAGCTCGCGCACCTTCACGATCAAGCCGCAATTCTTCGGCATAAGGTTCGGCCAAAAATTCTAAACAGGTCGCCGAACAGGATGGCCATGCCCTGCACGATATGCGCGCGGGGCATGGCCATTTTCATCGGAGTAGCGGGCATGCTGCTCGCCATGCCGGTGGCGCCGCGCGCGCAGGAGGATCATTCCGGCCTGACGCGCGCAGCCTATCGCGCCCGATGCCTGATGTGCCACAGCCGCGCCGCGCCAGAGGGTGTCTCACCGGAGATATTGGCAGGGCTGCATTCCGAACCGGGGCTCAAGCCGGCGGCCGCGATGCCGGGCGTCAGTTGCTGGCGGCGCTGCACCAATTGCTGGCCCGCAGAGCCGCGGGAGGGACGGAAGTAAGTCCCTATTTCTTCTCATATTTCCAGTTGCGACCCTTGCCCTCGCCAATCCAGTCGACGGCCTGGGCGATGCGCTTGTCGCGGGTGGCGTCGGTCTTCGCCTCATTGATCCACTCGCAATAGTCGCGGATCTTGCCGGGCGGGAAGGCGGCCCAGATGGCCGCCGCCACCGAGTTGGCGGCGATGGCGTCGGCGAAGGCGGGGTGGACGGGCAAAGGCGCTTTGGGCGGCTTGGGGCCGGTGCGTGGGCGATCGCCGGCGTCGATCAGGGCCATGGCCTGGGCGATCAGGCCGGCGATGGCGGCATCGGACGGGAGGTCGGAAAGGGCGGTGAGGCGGCCGAACTGGCCCATGGCGTCGTCGCTGGCATCTTCCCTGCCAACCTTGTCATGCCAGAAGCCGAAGGCGGCATGGCCCTTGAAGGCGGCCATGTTGGCGAGATTCTGGTCCCTGTAGGTGAAGAAGGGCATGCCCCATTTGACCGCTTCGCCGATGTCCGGCGATGCGGCGTGCATCAGCGCGCGGATATGGATGAGAATGGGGCGGGCGAAATCCGCCTGGCGGGCGATATAGGCGTCGATCCGCGGGTCCATGGCCATAGGATGATCCCCCTCGCTGTGCCGCGGGCTCAAGCGGCTGTCCCGATCGGCCGGTGATGCCATCAGCCGGCGGGCAGTGCAACGCACGGGGCGCAGCGAGGGGGACTGCGGGCGCGCCCCTTTCACGCGCCCGCAGAGCCTGGCTCAGTTGGCGGCGCGCGGGGTGTCCGGCGTGTCGAGCAGGGCGATGGCCATGGCGGGGCCACCCGCGCGACGGGCGAAGCGGGCATTATTGTCGAGCGCCTGCCGCTGGAGATCGCGGATCTGCCGATTGTAGCTGGCCTGGGTCGTGGCGAAGAGGATGGTGGCGACATAATTCTGCCCGGCGCCGATGCCGGCGGGCAGCGGATGCAGGGTCGGGATGCTCTGGATGGCGCGCATCGCCGCCTTGTCGAGTTGGCGCGAGCCGGACGAGTTGAGCAGGGCGATGCCGGCCGGCGCACCGCTGTCGCTGCAGGCGAACTTGACCTGGACGATGCCTTCCTCCGGCCCGGACAGGATGGTGGGATAGCGCAGCCGGTTGGAGAGGATGTTGCCGGTGCGTTCGACCCAGCGGTCGAGCGTGGGCGGGGCGGTGGTGGGCGCCGTCACGTCGATCGAGGGGGCGGATGATTGGGCGCGGGATGCGGCCGGCAGCAGCAGCGGCACGGCAAGGCAGAGGCAAAAAAGCAGTTTCATGTTTCGATCTCCTGAGAGCGGATGATCGGCCGGGGGCGGGAAGGACGTCGTTGGTCGGCCCGCATGCGGTCGAAGGTGCAGACGGCGACCCGGCAATGTCTGCACCCGCATTTTTTATCAGGCGAAAGATGAAATGACAATTTCATAAATGAATTTGCCATTTAGATGCTTAAGATGTTTGGAAATTAAAATTTAGTTGCAAATGCTTTTCGTGAGAACAGCGTTTCTTGAGTGGCCTCTCTGGCGCTGGATGACAGGGGAAGGGAAGAAGTCCCGGAAAACCGCGCGCTATTCCGGTGCGCGGGCCGGCATGGCGCAGGATGGCGGGGGCGCGCGTCGACCATGGCGGGACGGTCCACTTGAGGCTGGCGCGCCCGAGTCTTCGTCAACCCTTGTGGCGCGCCGTCAGCAGATAGTTGATCGCTGTGTTGGCCGACAGGGTGAAGCCGCGCGCCGGATCGAAGGCGAGGCCGCTGCTGTCGGTGACTTCCAGGCCGGCGTCGTCGAGCAGGGCGGTCAGTTCTTCGGGGGTGATGAACTTGGACCAGTCATGCGTGCCCTTGGGAATGCCGCCGATGCTTTCGCCGATGGTGATCATGGCGAGGCGGGACATGGGCGTGCGGTTGGGGGTGGAGAGGATCATCAGGCCATCGGGCGCGAGCTTGGCCGCGAGGGCGCGAACGAATGCGGCGGGATCGGCGACATGTTCGATCACCTCCATCGAGGTGACGAGGTCATAGCCGCTGTCGCTGACCTGCTCGACCGGGGTGGCGCGATAGTCAATGGCGAGGCCCTGGCCCTGTGCATGGGCGACAGCGACGGCGATATTTTCCGGCGCCGCGTCGAGGCCGGTGACGCTGGCGCCGAGGCGGGCGAGCGGTTCGGCGAGCAGGCCGGCGCCGCAGCCGACATCGAGCGCGCGCTTGCCGGCGAGTGGACGGAAGCCATGATCGTCGCTGTCGCAATGCCGGTCGATCGCGGCGCGGATATAGGCGAGGCGGACCGGGTTCAGCTTGTGCAGCATCGCGCTCGACCCCTTGGGATCCCACCAGTCGGCGGCCATGGTGCCGAAATGGGCGGCTTCCTTCGGGTCGATCGTCGCGGTCGTCTCAGTCATCATGCACCTTGGGTCTTGCTGGGTGGCGAAGCACCCGTGCCGCCGTTCTAGCAGCGGGCGGCGGGAAGGCCAATGTGCCATGCTGTCATAGCTATGTCTTTGAAGGCGGGGCATGTAGGAGCGCGGGCAGCGGCCAGGTGGGCGAGCGGATGGCGGGATTGCTTGCCATATCCGTCGCGGCTGCTAATAGGGCAGCCGTTTTGCCCCTTTGGGACATTTTGTTTCACAATTGGAGCAGTGTCCGATCCGATTGCATCGGCTCGGCTGCTCCATATCTTTTGTTGGTCGCGTTTTCCGAGTCAGCAGGTGTTCCACCTGCTTCGAAAACGCTTAAAGGACAGGTTCGACAAGCAAATGGCGCGCATCGTGATGAAATTCGGCGGCACCTCCATGGCGGGGATGGAGCGAATTCGCAACGTGGCCGCGCGCGTCAAACATGTCGTCGATCAGGGCCATGAAGTGGCGGTCGTGGTATCGGCCATGGCCGGCGAGACCGATCGCCTGGTCGGCTTCTGCAAGGAAGCCTCGGCGCTCTATGATCCGGCCGAATATGATGTCGTCGTGGCGGCGGGCGAGCAGGTCACCAGCGGCCTGCTGGCGATGACGCTCAAGGCAATCGGCGTGGACGCGCGCAGCTGGCTGGGCTGGCAATTGCCGATCCGCACGATCGAGGCCCATGCCAAGGCGCGCATCAGCACGATCGAGACCGATGCGCTGATCGCGGCGATGCAGTCCGGCCAGGTCGCCGTCATCCCCGGTTTCCAGGGCATGATGGACGATGGCCGGGTGTCGACGCTGGGCCGTGGCGGTTCGGACACGTCGGCGGTTGCGGTGGCCGCGGCGGTCAAGGCCGATCGCTGCGATATCTATACCGACGTCGACGGCGTCTACACCACCGACCCGCGCATCGTGGCGCGTGCCCGCAAGCTGGACCTCGTCACCTATGAGGAAATGCTGGAGCTGGCCTCGGTCGGCGCCAAGGTGCTGCAGACCCGCTCGGTCGGCCTCGCCATGAAGGAAGGCGTGGTCGTGCAGGTGCTTTCCTCCTTCGATGATCCCACCCAGGACGACCTCCCCGGCACGCTGATCGTGAGCGACGAGGAACTGGAAGCCAAGCTCAAGGAAACCAAGATGGAACGTCAGCTCATCACCGGCATCGCCCATGACAAGAATGAGGCGAAGATCATCGTCACCCGCGTGCCCGACAAGCCGGGCGCGGTGGCCAGCATCTTCACCCCGCTGGCCGATGCGGCGATCAATGTCGACATGATCATCCAGAATGACAGCAAGGACAATGAGGAGACCGACGTCACCTTCACCGTCCCGCGCGCGGACCTCGCCCGCAGCGTCGACATATTGGAAGCGAACAAGGACGCGATCGGCTTCCGCCGCATCATCACCGACACCGAAGTCGCCAAGATCAGCGTCGTGGGCGTGGGCATGCGCAGCCATGCCGGCGTCGCCGCCACCATGTTCAAGACGCTGGCCGAGCGCGGCATCAACATCGAAGCCATCTCCACCAGCGAGATCAAGGTTTCGGTGCTGATCGACGAGGACGAGACCGAACTGGCCGTCCGCGTGCTGCACACGGCTTACGGTCTGGACGCCCCGGCGGCTTGACAGACATACTCCCCTCCCTTCTAGGGAGGGGCATGGGGGTGGGTGCGATTGCGTCAGCAATCGCCGCCTGCCTTGGTGGATAGGGAGGAAGCTCGCTTCGCTCGCTACCCACCCCAACCCCTCCCTTGAAAGGGAGGGGCTTTTTTATGTTGTAGGATATGACGATGACCACTGCCAAACTCGCTTCCCTGATGGCCCGCGGCACCGAATTTCTGGGCTGCGAGAGCGCGATCCTGTGCGGGGCGATGAGCTGGGTCAGTGAGCGGCATCTGGTGTCGGCGATCTCGAACGCCGGCGGTTTCGGCGTGATTGCCTGTGGCGCGATGTCGCCCGAATTGCTGGACGCGGAAATCGCGGCGACCAGGGCGCTGACCGACAAGCCGTTCGGCGTGAACCTGATCACCATGCATCCGCAACTGTTCGACCTGATCGCGGTGTGCGCCAAGCATGACGTGAGCCATGTGGTGCTGGCCGGTGGCCTGCCGCCCAAGGGCAGCATCGAGGCGATCAAGGCCAATGGCGCCAAGCTGATCTGCTTCGCGCCCGCGCTGGCGCTGGCGAAGAAGCTGGTGCGATCGGGCGTCGACGCGCTGGTGGTCGAGGGCATGGAAGCGGGCGGCCATATCGGTCCGGTCGCGACCAGCGTGCTGGCGCAGGAAATCCTGCCGGAAATGGCGCAGCAGGTTCCGGTGTTCGTCGCCGGCGGCATCGGCCGGGGCGAGGCGATCGCCGCCTATCTGGAAATGGGCGCGGCCGGTGTGCAGCTGGGCACCCGTTTCGCCTGCGCGAGCGAGAGCATCGCCCATCCCGCGTTCAAGAAGGCCTTCTTCCGCGCGTCGGCGCGCGATGCCATTGCGAGCGTGCAGATCGACCCGCGCCTGCCGGTCATCCCGGTGCGCGCGCTCAAGAATGCCGGCACCGAAGCCTTCACCGCGAAGCAGCGCGAAGTCGCCAACCTGCTGGACAGCGGCGCGGTCGACATGGGTGAGGCGCAGTTGCAGATCGAGCATTATTGGGCCGGGGCGCTGCGCAAGGCGGTGATCGACGGCGATGTCGAGGGCGGGTCGCTGATGGCGGGCCAGTCGGTCGGCATGGTGACCAAGGAAGAGCCGGTTGCCGACATCATCGCCGAGCTGATGGCGCAGGCCGCAACGGCGCTGGAACGCCGCGCGGCCTGATCCCCGCTGCCTGAAAAACAGGCTTTATCGGCTTTTAACCAATATCGGGCATGGTTTCCGGCATCAGATTTGCCGGAGACCGTTCATGCGTGCCTCGATCCGTCACCTGCTATTGTGCCCGCTGGGCGGGATTGCGCTGCTGTCTGGCTGCGCGGGGCAGCGGGAGGTGGCGGTTGCGCCGCCGCCTGCGCCCGTGCGGGCGCAGCCCGTGCCCCAGCCGCTGCCGCCGATGGGCGCGACAGCCAATATGCAGATACCGGCGATCGGTGCCGATGGTCAGCGCGTCACGCCCAACCGCGATCTGAGTGGGCCGGCAACGCTGTGGCATATGCGCATGGCGCTGAACGTGGCCGCCCTGTCCTGCCAGGGGAGCGGCGACGCGGCGCGGCTGCAATATAATGCGCTGCTGGCCCGGCACAGGGCGGCGCTGACGCGGGCCAATGCGCAGGTCGAGGGCGAATTTAAGGGGCAGTTCGGCGGCGGCGCGATCGCGCAGCGCGAGCGGCTGAATACAATCGTCTATAATTTCTTTGCCCTGCCGCCGGCACAGGCGGCCTTCTGCGCGGAGGCGGTGCGGGTGGGGGCGACCGTCAACAGCCTGCCCGCGGACCAGTTGCTGGCCTATGCGCCGACCGGCCTCGCCGCGCTGGAAAAGCCCTTCACCGACTTCTTCGATGCCTATGCCCGCTATCAGACCGACCTGGCGGCATGGCGTTCGGGGCGGACGCTGGCGATGGCGCCGGTGCTGCTGGAGGTCCGGCTGAGCCGGGCGGACCTGATCGCGGATGATGGCGTGACGGTGCCGAAGGGGGCGATGCCGCGCCTGCTGGCGCGCGCCGACTGAGAAAAATCGGCTATTTCCGGCCTTTTTCGCGATGCTCGGCTTGCCGCATTGCAACCAATTGGGATAGCGGGCTTTTAACAGCAACCGGGCGGGGGTTCAGCGGTGAACCACAGGCGGGGCCGTCCTTGGCTGCGCGTTAAGCATATTTCCTCCGGTGGAAATGCCCGGCATGTTTGCCGGGCCAGATCGTCGGAGTAGTTGATGTTCCTGCCACGTTCCCTGTCTTCCCGCCTGTCGCTGCTTGCTCTGACGGCGCTGGCGGCTTGTGCGACGCCGGTGAAGCAAGTGCCGCCCACGCCGCCGCCGGCGGTGGTGCCGACGGTGATGCCGACCCCGCCGCGCTATTCCGCGCCCGACATGGTGCCGCCCGACAAGGACGAGGCCGGAAAGTTCATCACCCCCAATCGCGATTCCCAGGGCGACCAGGCGCTGTGGCATGTGCGCATGGGGCTGAACGTCGCGGCGCTGGGCTGTCCCGAGACCAATGGCCAGACGCGCATATTGTACAACCAGATGCTGACCGTGCATGGCGCGTCGCTGAAGCGCGCCAACGACACGCTGGAGGTCAGCTATCAGCAGCGTTACGGCAGCAGCGCGATCCGCATGCGCGAAGTGCTGAACACGCTGGTCTATAATTTCTTCGCCCTGCCGCCGGCGCAGAAGGCCTTCTGCCAGAAGGCGGTGGCGACGATGACGATCATCAACGGGCTGACGCCCGAGGCGCTGGCTGCCTATGCGCCCAAGGCGCTGGACGAGCTGGAACAGCCCTTCCGCGATTTCTGGGCGGAATATGAGGATTATCTGCGGCGGCTGGAGGAATGGCGCAAGCGCTTCGGCGCGACGGTGAAGCTGGTCGGCCCGGTCGGCGGCGATGATCTGAACGACCATGAACCGCCGGCGCCGACCGCGCCCGCGCCGATGGGGCAGGTGCCGGCCACGCCGATGCAGCGGCCGTCGGACATGATCCTGCCCGATGCGCCGGCTTCCGCGCCCGCGCCTGCTGCTCCGGCTCCGTCTGCGCCGGCCTCGGCTGTTCCGGGAACGCCGAGCGCGCCGCCGCCGGTGGTGCCGACCCAGCCGCAGGTGCAGGCGCCCAAATTGCCGTTGCAGCCGGTTCCCGCGCCGCCCGAAAGCTGATCGCCGGTCAGGCGTCGCGCGCGTCGAAGCGGGCGCGGGCGCCCTCGACCGTAGCGAGATTGCGTTCGGCCCAGACCCATACGCCGCAGAAGGCGGCGCTGAGGCTGTTGCCGAGCGGGGTTAGGGCATAGTCGACGCGCGGCGGCACGACCGGATGGACGGTGCGGGTAAGCAGCCCGTCGCGCTCCATCTGGCGCAGCGTCTGGGTCAGCATCTTCTGGCTGATCCCCTCGACCGCGCGGCCGACCTCGGTAAAGCGCAGCGTGCCGCGCTCCTCCAGCAGTTCCAGGATCAGCATCGTCCATTTGTCGGCGACCCGGCCGATCAGTTCGTTGACGAGTCGCTCCACCCGTGGATCGAGTTCGGTCGGCGGATCATGGTCGAGATACTGCTCGGCGGCCGCTATTTCGGCGGTGGCGAAGCGGGATTCCAGAGGATTTGCCATTTCTTACCTTTGGGTGCCTATGGCACTTTACGGTGCCTTCTTTCCAAAAGAGAGTGTGGGGCTAAATTAGTGGGCAAGCAACCAGTCACAGGAGCTTTCCCCATGAAAAATTCCGGCAACACCATCCTCATCACCGGCGGCGGTTCGGGCATCGGCGCGGCGCTGGCCCATGAATTCCACGCGGCGGGCAACCAGGTCATCATCGCCGGGCGGCGGCAGGCGGCGCTCGACGCGGTGGTCGCGGCGCACCCCGGCATGGCGTCGATGGTGATCGACATGGAAGATCCGGCGGCGATCGCCGCCTTCGCGGACAAGCTGGTCGCCGATTTCCCGGCGCTCGACGCGGTGCTGCTGAATGCCGGCATCATGGTGGCGGAGGACCAGATCGACCTCGCCATCGCCGAGGCGACGGTGGCCACCAATCTGCTCGGCCCGATCCGCCTGAGCCATGCGCTGCTGCCGCATCTGCTGGCGCAGAAGAGCGCGACGATCCTGACCGTGTCGTCGGGGCTGGCCTTCGTGCCGCTGGCGGCGACGCCGACCTACAGCGCGACCAAGGCGGCGATCCATGGCTGGTCGCTGGCGATGCGCGAGCAGCTCAAGGGCACGGGCGTCGATGTGGTGGAGATCGTGCCGCCGGGCGTGCAGACCGACCTGATGCCCGGCCATGCCGAAAATCCGCAGATGATGCCGCTGGCCGATTTCATCAGCGAGACGATGGGCCTGTTGCGGCAGGAGCCGACCCCGGCGGAAATCCATGTCGAGCGGGTCAAGTTCCTGAGCGAGGCGACCAAGCGCGGCGAGTTCGACCAGGTGTTCGGGATGCTGAACGGGGCGCATTGAGGCCCTGAGCCTTGCCTCCCGCATGGGAGAGGACTATCTGGGCTTCGTCAAGCGAGGCCACGTCCTCCCCCGCCATGCGGGTTTCAAGTCCGGGACGGCCCGGCGCCCCTTGTGAAGGAGCGCCATCATGGCCTGGATTGCCCTGTTTTTTGCCGGATTGCTGGAAATCGTCTGGGCCTTTGCGATGAAGCAGTCGCATGGCTTCAACCGGCTGGTGCCGAGCCTCATCACCCTTGGCGCGATGATCGCCAGTTTCGGCCTGTTGTCGCTGGCGATGCGTAGCCTGCCGCTGGGCACCGCCTATATGATCTGGACCGGGATCGGCGCGCTGGGCGCCTTTGCCGTCGGCGTCGCCTTTATGGGCGAAGCGATCAGCCCGGCGCGGCTGGCGGCGGCGGCGCTGATCCTCTCTGGTCTTGTCATGATGAAGCTGGCGTCGCCGGGTTGACGGTTGAGGGGGCCTTGGGTGGCAGCGGGAAGAGGCGGACGAACCGTTCCGCCAGCGCCCGGTCGCCCTCCACCTGCAGGGCCGGCGCCATCGCGGCGAAGGACTGGCCGCCATAGACGATCGCGGCGAGCGCATTCTGGTCGCCGGTGAAGATCACATCGGCGCCGGCCGCCTCGCCCCGGTCGATGGTGAAATCGCCATCATGGAGCGTGGCGCGAAATTCCTCCTCACCGAAGCGGAAGCCGATGGTGGCATCCAGATCGCCGATCGCGGCGCGATCGATCATCGTGCGCATCGACATCACCACCGACACCTGGCTCATCGGCATGCCCGGCTGCATCGTCGGCGATCGGCAGGCCCAGCGGCCCAGCACCATGAACAATATTTCCGACTCGCGGCCCCACTCGGTCAGCTCGTAAATCTGGCTGGCGGCGGGCGGGGGCAGGCGGCGGCGGACAAGGATGCTGGCCGCTTCCAGCTCCTCCAGCCGCTGGGTCAGCACATTGGCGCTGATTCCGGGCAGGCTGGCGCGCAGGTCGGTGAAGCGCTTGGGGCCGAGCAGCAATTCCCGCATGATCGGCATCGCCCAGCGATCGCCGATCAGATCGAGCGCATGGGCGGTGGCACAGCCATCCTGATAGGCGCGTTTGCGCGGGTTGGGACTCATTGGTTATCTTTTCTAACTTGTCTGTTGCATAATGTAATCTTCGGGCGCACAAAGTTCAAGTCGGCGACTCACGACAAGGTGCGAGCCGCCATGAAAGCATGAGGAGAGAGACGATGGCCGATGCGCCCGCGCCGAAGATGATCTTCGTCAACCTGCCCGTCACCGATCTGCCCGCCGCGATTGCCTTTTATGAAGCGGTCGGCGCCGTGCGGAACAATGATTTCGCCGATGACAGCGCGCAGATGATCAGTTTTTCCGAGACGATCCATGCGATGCTGCTGACCCATGAACGGTTCGCCGGCTTTACCCCGCGCAAGATCCCCAATGCCCATGAAACCGCGCAGGTGTTGCTGTGTTTGAGCGAGACGAGCCGGGACGCGGTGGACGCGACGGTGGACAGGGCGCTGGCGGCGGGCGGGACCGAGCCGAACCCCAAGCAGGATCATGGCTTCATGTATGGCCGCAACTTTGCCGATCTGGACGGCCATATCTGGGAAGTGATGTGGATGGATGTCGCCGCCGCAATGGCCGCGAACCAGGGAGAAACTGCCGACGCCTGATGTCGACGACCTTGCAGAAGGAGAGAGACGATGAGCTATATGGACGGGTTCGTGATCCCGGTGCCCAAGGGCAACAAGGAACGCTACAAGGAGGTCGCCGCCTATGCCGCGCCGATCTTCATCGAACATGGCGCGCTGCGCGTGGTCGAATGCTGGGCCAACGACATCAAGCCCGGCAAGGTCAATGATTTCCGCACGGCCGTCATCGCCGAGGAGGATGAGGAGGTCGTCTTCTCCTGGATCGAATGGCCCGACAAGGCGACCCGCGATGCCGGCGCCGAGAAGGTGATGAAGGATGAGCGCATGCAGCCCAAGGAGGGCGAGGACATGCCCTTCATCGGCGCGCGGCTGATCTATGGCGGGTTCGAGGTGCTGGTCGACCACAAGTAAGATTGACCGCCATTCCGCCCAGGCGGGCCTGCAAAGCGCGCTTTTCTGCGTTCCGGTGCTCACGTACTTTAAGTACGCTGCGCTCCGTTACTCGAAAATCACGCTTTTCGGCTCCACCTGACCGCAATGACGATCAATCCTGGAACTCGTGTTTTCGGGAGACGGACGATGACCGACTTCAATGGCAAATTCTTCTGGTACGAATTGATGACCAGCGATCCCAAGGCGGCGCTGGCCTTTTATGGCGATGTCGTCGGCTGGACGGCAGAGCCGTTTGGCGGCGACCTGCCCGACGGCCCTTATCAGGTGATTTCCGGCAGCGCCGGGCCGCTGGGCGGGGTGATGGCGATCCCGGCCGAGGCGAAGGATTGCGGCATGACGCCCTGGTGGGGCGGCTATGTCGGGTCGGCCGATGTCGATGCCGATGCCGAACGGCTGAGCGCGGCCGGCGGCAGCGTGAAGCGGCCGCCCGAGGATATTCCGGGCGTCGGCCGCTTTGCGGTGATGGCCGATCCAGGCGGCGCGGTGTTCATGCTGCTCAAGGGATCGAGCCCCGAGGGGATGGATGCGCCGCCGCCGATGGCGCCGGGCCATGTCGGCTGGCACGAGCTATATGCCGGCGATTTCGACAAGGATCTGGCCTTCTATACCGGGCAGCTCGGCTGGTCGAAGGGCGAGGCCATGGATATGGGCGAGATGGGCAGTTACCAGCTTGTCTCGCAGACCGGCTCGACGGACTTTGACGGCATGACCGGCGGCATCATGCCGGTGCCGCCGATGATGCCGGTGCCGCTATGGCTGTTCTACTTCACCGTCGGCGACATCGATGCGGCGGTCGAGCGGGTGACGGCCGGTGGCGGCACGGTGCTGCAGGGGCCGATGGAGGTGCCGGGTGGCGCCTGGATCATCCAGGCGACCGATCCGCAGGGCGCGATGTTCGCGCTGGTCGGCAGCAAGGGAGAGGGGTGATGGACAAGATTTCCCCTTGCCTGTGGTTCGACGGCCAGGCCGAGGAGGCGGCGCATTATTATGCGTCGGTGTTCGGCGGGTCGGTCGACCATGTGAGCTATTATCCCGAGGTCAATCCCTCGCCTTCGCCGCTGCCGGGCGGGAGCGTGCTGCTGGTCGAGTTCAGCCTGTTCGGGCAAAGCTATCAGGCGTTGAACGGCGGGCCGCAATTCAGCTTCGACGAGGCGATATCGCTGTCGGTGGCATGCGCGGACCAGGCCGAACTGGACGGCTATTTCGATCGACTGACCGGCGATGGCGGCACGGCCGGGCCGTGCGGCTGGGTAACCGACAAATATGGCCTCTCCTGGCAGTTGGTGACGCGCCAGATCATGGACAATTATCATAGCGGCGACCGCGCCGGCATTGCCCGGATGATGCAGGCGATGATGACGATGCAGAAGCTGGACAGCGGCGCGATGCACGCGGCGTTCCTGGGAGAGGCGGCATGAGCGGGGCGGAGCATGAGCTGTCGGTCACCTGCCTGATCGAGGCGCCGCGCGAGATTTGCTGGAAGGTGTGGACCGACCTGAAGGATGAATGGTTCTGTCCCAGGCCCTGGCGGGCCGAGGTGATCGAGGAGGATATGCGCCCCGGCGGCCGCAGCGCGGTGCAGATGTTCGGGCCGGATGGCGAGGAAACCGGGCCGATGGAGGGCATTTTCCTGGAGGTGGTGCCGGGTGCGCGGATCGTCACCACCGACGCCTATGCCGCCGGCTGGATCCCGCAGAGCCCGTTCATGACCGCGATCTGGGACTTTGCGGCGGAGGGCGATGGCACCCGCTTCACCGCGACCGCGCGCCACTGGGACGCGGAGGCGAAGGCGCGGCATGAGGAAATGGGCTTCCATCCCGGCTGGGACGAGATGATGGCCCAGTTCAAGGCGCTGTGCGAGACGTCGGCCGCGAGCGCCTGAGCGGATCGCCGACGGGCTGGTCGGGCACCAATATTTCCGCCGGGTCCATTTTCGACATGGCGATGGCGGCGCGCATGAAGAGCAGGGCGGGGCGCAGCGATGTGTCGCCGCCTTCCTGCACCAGTTCCCGCAGCGCGCGGACGAACAGGTCGGCCCAGCGTTCGATATCCACGCCCTGGCCACGCAGGATCAGCGCGGTGGCGCTCCAGTGCCGCTGGAGCAAGCCGATCATGTCGGCATAGTCGCGGGAGTCACCGACACAGGCATCGGTCATTTCGCGGAAGATCGGGCCGAGCAGCAGTTGCGGCTTGCCATCGCCCACGCCCGCCCAGAGCGAGCCGGGATATTCGGCGAGTAGGCCATTCAGGGCATCGCCGAAATAGCGCAGCCGCCCGTCATGGGTCGCGACCTCGATCAGCGGGGCGGCGGTGCCTTCCTGCTCGGCGCGATGGCGCAGCAGCATCTGGCAGGCGAAACCGGCCAGGGCGCCCAGCGTCTCTTCGGCCGAACGGGTGCGCGGCGGACGGACCCGGTCGAGCAGGCGACGGGCAAGCGCCTCGTCCGGATCGAGCAGGGCGGGGATGCCCTGTCGCGCGCGATCGACGCGCTGCAGGCCGCGCGTTGCGTGGCGGACCCAGAGGAAGAAGCTGATGCTGAACAGCGCGAAGCTGGCCGCCATGGCGCCGAGCAGCGGCAGCGCATGGGCGTTGCGGACAGGCGGCAGGAACAGCGCGAACAGGCAGAATATCGGCAGCAGGGCGAGCGGCAGCAGGCGCGCGACGCCGCGACGCAGGCGCTGCGCGGTGGACATGTCGGGGATGGCATATTGGCCGCCGATCAGGCCGAACGGCATGAACAGCGGGCGGCCGTCCGCACCATGGCCAAAGGCGCTGTCGATGAAGCTGGTCGTGAGGCGGCGCATGGCAAGGGTCCGGCAGGAAGGAATGCGGGCGCGCCGCGGCGACAGCCTGACGGGAAAGCTGTTACCGGAATATGAGGGAATGGACTGAAGGGGGTGTTTACCCTTCCGCGCGATGTCGCGATTTCAATTAAACGCTATTCTTTGCTTGTGCGCCGCTGGGGCAAATTCGGACGGTCTGCAAACGACCAGTTTTAGACGTTTATCTCACCAACGGTCCTGCCCGATTGCGGACATCCGGTTATCGATGCAAAGTGCATCGATGCAATATTCATCTCTTGTCGCGTTTCTTTCTGGATCCCTATCTGCCCACGCGTTGGCGGAAGAAATCGCAGATGAGGTGGCTAAGTTTTACGCTGATCTCCGGGAAACCAAGCATTGCTTCATCGCGATTTCAGATGGGCCAAATTTTGTCATGGACAAGGCTGCTGCTCGCCTGTTGCTCCACGCGGTAGCTGCCGGCCAATTGCCTGCTGAAACAGCGGTGTATGTTGCCGATTGCATCGTAGCAAGCGACGATATTGAGTTTGCTGATGAAGCGACACGAGACGCGGTATTTTTCATCGAAGATGATAGCGGTCTCTTTATAGAAGGCCGCAGCGAAATATGGACACAATCAGAAATCTTACAGGCTTTGGCTATGCTCAATTGAATGTCTGATTCTAGGGAATATTGAGCGAAAACCCGACTGACTGCTACCCACCCCTTTCCGTCATTCCCGCGCAGGCGGGAATCCATCTCCTGATCTTGCATCTGGTCCGACGCTGGGGAGATGGATCCCCGCCTGCGCGGGGATGACCCTATGAAACAGGTGGCCAGCTTCCCACCCATCCTCGCCATTCGGCGGGCGTCGGGCTTGTCTGCGCGCGGCTTAGCGTGGTTTCGCGGTTTCGACGGCATAGATGGCGGGGCTGCCGGCGACATTGCTGCGATAGACCAGCCATTTGCCGTCGGGCGTGAAATGCTGGTTGGGTTCGAGCGTATAGTCATGGCTTGCGAGATCGACGAGCCGTTCCGTCTCCAGCGTGCCGGTGGCGATCAGCGTGTCGCCGCCGAGCGTGTTGCGGGCGCGGGGATTGTCGTCGGGGCGGGGGTGAAAGAGGCTGATATATTTGCCGTCATTGGCGCCGTCGCCCGAGAAGCTGCGGCCGTCGGGCGATGAGGCGAAATGATAGGAGCCCTGGCCCGGACGGATCGCATACCAGCGGCGCGCGCCACTGGCGACGTCATGGCCGGCGAGCCAGCGCATCCCCTGTGGCATGATGAGGTCATACCAGATGGTGCGGCCGTCGGGCGCCCAATATTCATGGCCGGCAATCTCGCCCTGCAGGATGCGCTGATGCACCTTGGTCCTGGCGCTGCCGTCGGTGCGGATGGTCCAGATGCGGTCGACCTGCTGCCAGGGGCCTTCATGGCAATACATGAGCAGATGAGGATCGGTCGGCGAGAATTGGACATGGTTGAGCCAGTCCTTCGACGCGGTGATGCGGCGCTGCTGGCCGGTGGCGATGTCGATCGCGAAGATTTCCATCGGCACGCCGGCGGCGAGCCGGGCCTCCATCCATTTTTCCTTGGCGGCGGCGAAGGAGAGGGGGCGGCCCTGATCGTCGGTGCCGCTATAGCTGGGCGAGCCGGTTTTCGGATCGCGCTTGCCCTGGGCGGCGATGGCGGGCGGCGGCGGGGCGAGTTCGCGATGACCGGCGAGCAGCGTGTCGTCGGCATTGATGGATTCGATGCGGCCGCCGGGCATTGCCGCGATACGGCGGCGCTTGCCGCTGTCGAGATCGACCGACCAGACGATGAAGGACGGCTCGCCCTCGCTGCTGCCGGTCGGGTTGGTGGTATAATAAGCGACATTGGCGCGGTGGCCGACGAACAGCAGCCGGTCGACCTTTTCCTTCAGCACCAGCCGGGTGGTCCAGTCGCTGGTGTTGGCGACGCGAATCCCCTCCGGCGTCAGATAGACCATGCGCTTTCCGTCGGGGGTGAAGGGATTATAGTTGAAATAGAGGCCGTAATTGCCCGGCCGGTCATCGACGCGGACGATGCGGTGGCCGGTGGTAGGGTCGGTCCAGCTGGCGGGCGCGGGTGCTTGCGCTGCGACGAGCAGGGGGAGGGCCAGCCCGATCATTGCCTGCCTCAACCGCATCCCATCCTCCCAGTTCAAGTTCAATTTGCGGGATTGGATACCGCATATCGGGAATTTGGCAAGGCGGCTGTGATGCGGGCGCGGCGCGTGCTTGCAGGGCCAAGTCTTTGACAGAGGAGGGCAATAAGGCGCGGGCTTCTGAAATATTCGTGAAATGACGGGGCAAAATCGGGTGGCCACAGACGGGGCGGAGATTTTCCACCCACATGAAAGGCCATGACATGACTTATCCCTCGCTCCTGACCCTGGGCGCCGCCGCGCTGATGGCGACGCTCGGCGCGCCGGCCATGGCGCAGGCGCCGCATCATGGCGCGAGCCAGCCGGTGAGCAGCAAGGCGCCGGCCAAGAAGCCTGCTCCGACCAAGGCCCAGCCGACCAAGGCCCAGGGTCGTTCGACCGGCGCGGCGCATCAGAAGGCCTGCCGCAATCGCTACAAGAGCTATGACGCCAGGCTGGACAGCTATCTCTATCGCGGCAAGCGGGTGCGCTGCACGCTCTGATCGCGATCGACGCGGGGCGGTGCCGGGGGACGGCGCCGCCCCGTTCCTGTTTTCATGAAGAAGGACGAGGCGCGATGCGCAAGATGATGATCGGGGCGGCGCTGCTGCTCTGTTCGGCGCCGTTGCTGGCCCAGGGGGGCATGGGTGGCGGCATGGGCGGCGGCGGCGGCCCTCCCGGTGGCGGCGAAGGCCGGCCGCAAAAGCCGCGCGAGATGAAGCCGATCAAGCGCAGCCAGATCGACAGGATCGTGACCGCCATGTTTGCCGAAGCCGACAGCAATCGCGACGGCATGGTGACGATCGACGAATTGCGGCTGGTGGTGCAGGCGCGGCGCGAAGCGATCATCCGCACGCGTTTCGATGCGATCGACAGCAATCATGACGGCACGCTGAGCCTGGCCGAGTTTCAGGCGTGGCAGAGCAGCATGGGATCGGTCGCGCTGTCGGAAACGGGCGCGATGGGCGATCAGGGCGGGCCGGTGGCCGAGGCGATCATGCCCAAGCTGGGCGACGACCCCGAGGACGCGATACTGGGCCGGCTGATCGAACCGCTCAATGCCAGCGCGATCGCGCAGGCCAACAGCAATTATGATGCCGGCGCCTCGCTGGAGGAAGTGCTGGCGTTCGAACATGCCCGCTTCGATGCGGCGGACGCCGATCATGACGGCGTGCTGTCGGCCGAGGAGATGCGCAGCCTGATGCCGCGGCGTGGCCCCGGTGGAGGCCCCGGCGGCCCTGGTGGCCCCGGTGGACCGGGCGGCGCGGGCGGACCGCCGCCGCGCAACTGACGGGATTGATGCCGATGCCTTGCCTATCCTTGTCCTGCCGTCGGGCGGGCGGCGCCCTGCTGCTCGCCGGATGCAGCCTGTTTGCCCTATCGACGCCCGCTGCGGCGCAGAGCGTGGCGAGCGACGATATCGTCGTCACCGGACAGGCGCCGCCGGGCGCGGTGATCGGCGACATTCCCGCGCAGAACCAGCTCGGCCGTGCCGACATCGATGCCTATGGCGTCGGCACGGTCAGCGAATTGCTGGACGAGATCGCGTCGCAGACCAGCAGCAATCAGGGGCGCAGCGATGACGGCCCGGTGGTGCTGGTCAACGGCAAGCGGATTTCGGGCGTCAACGAGGTCAGCGATCTGCCGACCGAGGCGATATTGCGGCTCGACATCCTGCCCGAGGAGGTCGCGCTCAAATATGGCTATGATGCGCAGCGCAAGGTGGTGAACATCATCCTGCACCGCCGCTTCCGGTCGCAGGTCGCCAATGCGGGCGGCGGGATCGCGACGGCGGGGCAGGGCGAAAATCTGGCCGGCGATGTCGGCTATACCCGGATTCGCGACAATGACCGGGTGAGTGTGACGGCGCGGGCCAAATCCTCCGCCTCGCTGCTGGAAAGCGAGCGGGACGTGATCGTCGATCCGGAGGCGGCGGGCGATCCGACCGGGCGGGTCAGTGACGACCGCGCCTATCGCACTCTGTCGCCTGCCACCCGCAGCTATATGCTGAACACCACGGTCGCGCATCAGTTGAGCGAGACGGCGAACCTGTCCTGGAATGGGCGGGCGGACTACAAGACCAGCAAGGCGCTGAATGGCCTGCCCACCGGCAGCCTGACCGACGGTGACGAGACGGTCGATCGCATCCTGTCGCTCGATCCGCTGCATCAGGACACGCGCGCGCTGACGCTGAGCAGCGGCGTCAGCCTGAATATCGACCTGTCCAAGACCTGGCGCATGTCGGTGATCGGCAGCTACAGCCATAGCGACAGCCGGACCGACAGCGATCGCGGCTATGATCTGGACGATGTGCAGGCGGCGCTGGACGCGGGCGATGTGGCGGCCGATGGCGTGCTGCCCACAAGCCTGCTGGGGGCCATGGGCACGCAGAAGGCGCGTGCGTTGCAGAACACGGGCAGCGCCAGCCTGCTGGTCAATGGCAAGCTGTTCAAGCTGCCGGCCGGCCATGTCGGCATGAACCTGCGCCTGAGCGGCGACACGAGCAGCCTGCGATCGTCCAGCACGCTGGATGGGGTGATGTCGCAGCGGACCGCGAGCCGCACCAATGGCGGCGCGCAGATCAGTTTCGACCTGCCGATCGCCAGCCGGCGCAATGGCTTCCTGCCGGTGCTGGGGACGCTGACCGCCAATATGAACGCGTCGGTGACGCAGGTATCCGACTATGGCACGCTCGGCACGCTGGGCTATGTCCTCAGCTGGACGCCACGCACCGGCATCACCATCATCGCGGCGGTCAATAATGACCGGACCGCGCCGACGCTGGACCAGCGCAACAGCCCGACCATCACGACCAGCAATGTGCGCGTCTATGACTATGTGCGCGGGCAGAGCGTGACGGTGACGCAGGTGAGCGGCGGCAATCCGGCGCTGACCGCCGACAATCGCCACCAGTTCAAGCTGGGCGCGACGGTGAAGCCGCTCACCAAGGTCAACCTGACCCTGTCCGCCAATTATGTGAGCAGCGAGACGCGCGACGCGATCATCAGCCTGACCGGCGTATCCTCTGCATTGGAGGCGGCCTTCCCCGATCGCTACAGCCGCGACGAGGAAGGGATGCTGACGCGGATCGACACGCGCTCCGTCAATGTCGCGCGCGAGGAAGTGAAGCAGCTGCGCTGGGGCCTCAATTTCACGCAGCTATTGCGCAAGCCCAAGCGACCCGAGCCGCCGGCCGGCTTCGTGCCGCCATGGCGGCGGGCGGCGGCGCAGGGCGATGAGGCGCAGATGGCGGCGCCAAAGGCAGAGGGTGACGATGCGCAGCCCGCAGAGGGCGCGCCCGGCGGTGGTCCCGATGCCGAGCAGGATGCGATCCTGGTCGACGGCCACCGGCCCGATGATGCGACGCCGATGGGGCCGCCCGGCGGCTTTGGCGGGCCGGATGGCTTCGGCCCGCCGCCTGGCCCTCCGCCCGATGGCATGGGGCCGCCCGATGGTCCGCCGCCCGGCGGTGGACCTGGTGGTCCCGGTGGCCCCGGCGGGCCAGGTGGACGGGGCGGCTTCGGCCCGCCCGGTGGCGGTCCGTTCGGCGGCGGCAGCGACAATGGCGCGCGGCTGCAACTCTCGCTCTATCACAGCATCATGCTGCGCGACGCGGTGCTGCTGAGCGAGGGCGGGCCATGGGTCGATTTGCTGAATGGGGGCACGCTGGGCGGCAGTCCGCAGCCGCGCCACAAGGTGCAGCTGAGCAGTGGCTTGATCGACAATGGCGTCGGCATCCGGCTGGACGGCAACTGGCAGAGCGCGTCGCATGTGACCGGCGACCAGACAGCGTCGGGTGGCGACCTGCGCTTTGGCGAGCTGGTGACGTTCGACCTGCTGCTGTTTGCCAACATGGCCAACCGGTTCCGCGGACAGGACTGGGCGCGGGGCATGCGGGTGAGCTTCACCGTCGGCAATCTGCTGAACCGGCGGCAGAGCGTGACCGATGGCACGGGCGCGACGCCGGTCGCCTATCAGCCCGCCTATCTCGATCCCGAGGGGCGGACGCTGATGCTGTCGGTGCGGAAGATATTCTGAATTGGGAAGGGGCGCCTGCTGAATCGGCGTCCCTTCAACCTGATTGAAAATCGGTCATAAAATGCGCATCTGGCGCGGATGAGCAAAATCTCTTTCCTTGCCCGGATGGTGGCGCCGATCGGCGTCCTGCTGGGGACCCCCGCCGCTGCGCAGGAGGCGCCGGACTTTTTCGGCGCGGCGCTGTGCCAGCCGCCTTATTCGACCGACAGCGCGACCGCCCTGTATGAAGCCGCCGAAAAGGTCGCCAAAGCAGATACATCGATGCTGGGGGCGGCGATCTATACGCTGCCGGCGCCGATCGAGCGGGACGGCTTTGTGGCGCGGGCGGTGGTCTTCGCCGGCATGTCGGTCGGCGTGTTGCTGGATGGAGAGGTCGCAGAGGCCGCGGCGGCCCGTTATGGGCTTGCCAGGGAAAAGAGCCGCCTGTTCGGCGCGTCGAGCCTGGGCTTTGCGCGGCAACTGGACGATGCGGCGCAGGACATGCGCGAGATGGGGCTGATTTCCGTCGTTGCGCGGCAGGGGCCTGCCCTGGCGGGGCGGACATTGCTGACCTGTGAGTTCGTGTCGCATGAGGATCGCAAGGCGCTGGACAGTCAGGAAGGCGATGCGCCCTGATATGAAAAGGGGCGCCCGGTTGTCCGGACGCCCCTCCTTCGTGACGGCTTTGCTATGGGATGCCGTGGTTCAGGCCTTGTAGACCTTGTCCACAGCCGCACAGAATTTCGTCATGTCTGCGGCCGAACCGACGGTGACGCGCGAGACATTGGGCCAGATCGGCCAGTTGCGGCCGATCTGCACCTTTTCCGGCGAGGCGAGCAGGGCGGCCTGCATTTCCTTGGCCGGCTTGTTCCAGTTGACCATGAACATGTTGGCCTGGCTGCCGGGCTGGACTTCGATGCCCTTCTTGGTGAGCCAGGCGATGGTCTGGTCGCGGGCGGCGATCATCTCGTCGCGGCGCGCCTTGATGAGCGCGGCTTCGGGATAGACGGCGTTGCCGCAGGCCATGGCGGTGATCGACAGGCCGCCGGCCGACGGACCGAACAGCATCAGGCGCTTCTGCACTTCGGGATCGGCGAAGGTGAGGCCGAGGCGGATGCCGGCCATGCCGAACAGCTTCGAGAAGGTCCGCATGACGATGATGTCCTTGCGGTTGCCGATCAGCGAAGCGGCGCTGGGTGCGTCCGAGAAGTGGATATAGGCTTCGTCTACCAGCAGCATGGAATCGGCCGGCTTGTTGTCGAGCAGCCACTTGATGTCGGCGATCGGCGTGATCGTGCCGGTCGGGTTGTTGGGCGTGCAGATATAGTAGAGGCCGGCGTTCGGGTTGGCGGCCAGCATGGCCTTGACGTCATGGCCCTTGCCGACGGCCTGGGGCGCCATGGCGATCGGCGCCTTGAGATAATCGGCGGTGCGCCAGGCGGATTCGAAGGTCGGGTCGGCGGTGACCAGGCCCTTGGTCGGCGAGCAATAGGCCGCGACGGTCGAGACCAGCGGGCCACCCGAGCCGGGCCACAGCATCACCTGGGCTTCGGGAATTCCCTCCACCTTGGCGATGGTCGAGACCAGGTCGCCACGATAATTGTCGGGATCATACCAGTTGCCGACGGCGCCGGCCTTGGCAATGGCGTCGACGCCCGAGGGGAAGGGGCCGGTCCAGCATTCGTTCGAGCCGATGCGCACCGCGCCCTTGATGCCGCGGGCGGCCTGCTGCTGCGCGAAGGCGGGCGCGGCCAGCATTTCGTGCATCGCGGCGCCGGCGCCGATCAGGGCGGCAACCTTGGCAAGCTGGCGGCGCGAATAGCCGCGCTCGATCAGGTCTTCCCGCGCTTCCTTGTCCAACATCATGGTCATGCCGATTGTCCCCTTGTTTTCCTGCGAAATGCCTTGGATTTCGTCTGGAGAAACGAAGGCGGAAACAATTTCCGCAATGCAAAAGGGGCTGCGGCACGCTTTATTTTGCGCGCCGCAGCCCCTTTTTCGTAAGGTCAGGTCAGATCAGGCTTTCCAGACGGCGTCCACAGCCTTGCAGAAGGCGTCCATCTCGCTGGCCGAGCCGACCGAGATGCGCGAGACATTGGGCCAGATCGGCCAGTTGCGGCCGATCTGCACCTTCTGCGTCAGCAGGGCGGCCTGCATGTCCTTGGCGGGCTTGCCCCAGTCGACCATGAACATGTTCGCCATGCTGCCCGGCAGCACCTTGATCCCCTTCTTGGTCAGATGGGCGATCGCCTTGTCACGGTTGGCCGCCATTTCGGCCTGACGCGCCTTGATGAGATCGGCCTGGGCGACCGAGACGGTGCCGCAGGCAACGGCCGTCATCGGCAGCATGGCGGTGACCTGGCCACCGTCATAGCGCATCATCTTTTCCATCAGCGAGGGCGCGGCGAAGGTGAGGCCGAGGCGCATGCCGGCCATGCCGAACAGCTTCGAGAAGGTGCGTAGCACCAGCACGTCGTCGCGGGTGGCGGCGAGCTTGGCGGCGCGCGGCGTGTCGGTCCAGTGGATATAGGCTTCGTCGACCACCAGCACCGAATCCTTGGGCTTGTTGGCGGCCAGCCATTCGATGTCGCCGATCGGCGTGATCGTGCCGGTCGGGTTGTTGGGCGAGCAGATATAATAGACGCCGGCATTGGGATCGGCCGCCAGCATCGCCTTCACGTCATGGGCATTGTCCTTGGTCAGCGGCACCTTCGTCACCTTGGCGCCGAGCCAGGCGCCGGTGCGCCAGATCGCTTCATAGGTCGGGTCGGCGGTGACGATGCCCTTGGTCGGCGAGGCGAAGGCGACGGCGACGCGGCTCAGCGGATCGGACGAGCCGGGCCAGGCGACGATGCGGTCGGCCGGAATGCCCTCCACCTGCGCGACGGCGGCGAACAGCTTTTCATGCTCATTGTCGGGTTCGTAGCGATTGCCTTCGGTCACCAGCTTGAAGGCGGCTTCGGCGGCGACCGGGAAGGGGCCGGTCCAGCATTCGTTGGCGCCGATGCGGACCGCGCCTTCGACCGGCTTGGCGGCCTGCTGGGCGGCGGCACCGACGGTGCGCATCGCGACGGCGCCGGCGCCGAGCAGCGCGGTCACCTTGGCCAGCTGGCGGCGCGAATAGCCGCGGTCCAGAAGCTCCTGTTCAAACTCCGTTGGCGTGGTCGTTTCCATGGTCCCTGACTCCCAGACATGCTTGATGCTGCCTTTGTGGCGTTAGACGAATGTACAGCATGTATCCGCCACGCAAATGAGGAAGATGACCTAGCTTATCAGCGATGCGCAACAATCGTGCTTTTCTGCGGGGTTCATGAACATATCGCGAGGAAAGCGCTTGGAAAGAAAGCCATGCATCTGTTAGCGATTTGCCATGCCCAGTACGCCCGCCGCCGCCGCCCGCCAGATCCTCGTCCGCCTGCAGGAGGTGATGGCGGCGCGCACCAGCGCGCAGGCCAAGCTGAACAAGGTGGTGGAGATCATCGGCGAATCGCTGTCGAGCGAGGTCTGCTCCATCTATCTGGTGCGCGAGGGCGTGCTGGAACTGTTCGCGACCCGCGGCCTGAAGCAGGAAGCGGTGCATGTCACCCGCATGGCCAAGGGCGAGGGGCTGGTCGGCCTGATCGCCACCAATGTCGAGCCGCTGAACCTGGACGAGGCCGCCGCCCATCCCGACTTTTCCTATCGCCCGGAAACCGGCGAGGAGCTGTTCCACAGCTTTGCCGGCGTGCCGATCGTGCGGCGCGAGCGCGCGCTGGGCGTGCTGTGCGTGCAGCATGTCGAGCCGCGCAAATATGAAGAGGTCGAGATCGAGGCGTTGCAGACGGTCGCCATGGTGCTGTCCGAGCTGATCGCCAATGCCGAGCTGGCCGATGACGGTCCGACCGATGCGCGGGTGCAGGAAACCGGATCGAACATCATGACCGGCCTGCAACTGGTGATGGGCATGGCGCGGGGCCATGTCGTCTTCCACCAGCCGCGCGTCCATATCGAGCATACCGTCGCCGAGGATACGGAAGCGGAACGGCAGCGGGTCATTTCCGCCTTTGCCAAGATGCGCGAACAGATCGACCGGATGACCGGCACGGCCGATTTCGGGACCGAGGGCGAGCATCAGGAGGTGCTCGAAACCTACAAGATGTTCGCCTATGACGAGGGCTGGATCCGCCGCATCAACGAGGCGATCGACAGCGGCCTGACCGCCGAGGCGGCGATCGAGCGGGTGCAGCAGCGCACCCGGATGCGGATGCGCCAGATCGACGATCCGCTGCTGCAGGACCGGATGCACGATCTGGAGGACATGGCCAACCGGTTGCTGCGCATCGTGTCCGGGCAATTGGGGACGGCGGCGCAACTGGGGCTGCGGCAGGACGCCATCCTGATCGCGCGCAACCTGGGGCCGGCGGAGCTGCTGGAATATGACCGGCGGCGGCTGAAGGGCGTGATCCTGGAGGAAGGGTCGCTGACCGCCCATGTCACCATCGTCGCCCGCGCCATGGGCGTGCCGGTGCTGGGCCGGGTGCGCGACATTCGCCACCGGGTCAATGAAGGTGACCTGATCCTGATGGATGTCGCCGAAAATGCGCTGCTGATCCGGCCGACGCCCGACATGGAGGAGGCGTTCGAGACCAAGCTGCACATCACCCAGAAGCGGCGGGCGGAATTTGCCGCGCTGCGCGACCTGCCGTCGGTGACGCAGGATGGGGCGCGGATCGAGCTGATGGTCAATGCCGGCCTGCGCGAGGATGCGCAGGCGCTGGACATGGTCGGCGCCGACGGCATCGGCCTGTTCCGCACCGAATTCCAGTTCCTGGTGTCGGCGACGCTGCCGCAGCGCGAGAAGCAGCAACGGCTCTACAAGGATGTGCTGGACGCGGCCGGCGACCGGCCCGTCATCTTCCGCACCGTCGACATCGGCGGTGACAAGGCGCTGCCCTATATGACGCGCGAGGATGACGAGCATGAGGATAATCCGGCCATGGGCTGGCGCGCGATCCGGCTGGCGCTGGACCGCGACGGCCTGATGAAGGCGCAGGCGCGCGCCTTGCTGGAGGCAAGCGCGGGCAAGGTGCTGAACATCATGTTCCCGATGGTGTCGGAACCCTGGGAGTTCGAGGAGGCGCGCACGCTGGTCGAGCATCAGCGGCAATGGCTGATCGGGCAGAAGAAGAAGCTGCCGGTGGCGGTGCGCTATGGCGCGATGCTGGAGGTGCCGGCGCTGGCCGAGGTGCTGGACCTGCTGTTGCCGCAGCTCGATTTCCTGTCGATCGGCACCAACGACCTGACCCAGTTCCTGTTCGCCGCCGACCGCGCCCATCCCAAGCTGGCGGAGCGCTATGACTGGCTGAGCCTGGCGATCCTGCGTTTCCTGGATCGGGTGGTGCGGATCTGCGATATCTACAAGGTGCCGGTCGGGGTCTGTGGCGAAATGGGCGGGCGCACGCTGGAGGCGATGGCGCTGATTGGCCTGGGCGTGCGGCGGCTGTCGATCACGCCGGCGTCGGTCGGGCCGGTCAAGGCGATGATCCGCGCGATCGACGCGGCCGAATTGCAGGCGTTGATGCGCGATCTGCTGGACAGCGGGGCGAGTGATCTGCGCGCGCAACTGACCAGCTGGGCCGAGCAGCGGAACATCGAGCTGGCCTGAAAAGACACCGCCCCGGCGTTGACAAGCGCCGTCCCGCAATGAGACAAGGCCGCCAATCAAGGTCGCGGAGCAGCATGGCAGACGAACCCGAATTCGAACCCGTCGCGGACGACGCGACGGCAGCGCAGCCCAGTACCCCCGGCGCCAAATTGCGCGCCGCGCGCGAGGCGCAGGGGCTGTCGGTGCAGGACATCGCCACCCGGACCCGCATCGCCCAGCGGCAGCTGGAGGCGATCGAGCGGGACGATTATGGCGCCTTGCCGGGCATTCCCTATGCGGTGGGTTTCGCCCGCGCCTATGCCCGCGCGATCGACCTGGACGAGGTGGCGATCGCCGCCGACGTGCGCAATGCCGTGCATAATTCCGACATGGGGGCGACCCGCTACGAAGCGTTCGAGCCGGCCGACCCGGCGCGGGTGCCGTCGCGCACCCTGGCCTGGACCGCGGCGGTGATCGGCATCATCGTGATTGCCGGCTTCACCATCTGGCGCACCCAGTTGCTGACCCCGCCGACCGGCGAGGAAATCGCCGAGCAGCAGGCGGAAAAGCCCGCCGCCGCGCCCAAGGCCGGCGTGCAGGCGCCGATCGCGGCGCCCGTCACCGGGCCGGTGGTGTTCACCGCCAATGACGATGTGTGGATGCGCATCGTCGACGAGGCGGGCGAGCGGCTGAAGGACGGGCTGCTGAAGAAGGGCGAGAGCTTCACCTTGCCGGCCGGCGCGCGCAATCCGACGATCCTGACCGGTCGCCCGCAGGCGCTGGACGTGACCGTGGGTGGCAAGGCGATCCCGCCGCTGGGCGCGGCCGACCGCACCATCGCCGACGTTCCGGTCAGTGCCGAGGCGCTGCTGGCACGGGCGGCTGCGCCGGCAGGGGCTCCGGCGGGCGCTCCGGCACCGGCCGGCCAGCCGTCGCGCGCGCCAACGACGCCCGCGGGCGGGCAGGGGAGCGTGCCGACGCCGGCTGCGCCACCGCCGCCGACCGCCGCGCCGCAGCCCAGCGCGGGCAACTAATCCGTCCCATAGCCGGACAGGTACGAGCGGGCCGCGCTTTGTTGCGTGGCGCGTCCGCCTATGGTTAAAGGCGGAAAGATTTAGTCGGGGATCATCATGCGTTACGCCTTTCTCGCCACCACCGCCATCGCGCTGGCGGCCCCGCTGCTGTCGGCCGTGCCGGCCGCTGCCCAGCAGAATCCCACGGTCGAACTGCGGGTCGACCGGCTGGAAAAGGAAATGCGGGCGGTGCAGCGCAAGGTGTTCCCTGCCGGCACGCCGGTAGAGGCGGAAATCACCCGACCCCAGACGCCGACCATCGCGCCGGGCAGCCCGACGTCGAGCCCGGTGGCCGACCTGACCGCGCGGGTGGGGGCGCTGGAATCGCAGCTCGCCTCGATCACCGGCCAGGTCGAGGAAAACAGCTACAAGCTCAAGCAGTTGGAAGAGGCGTTCAACCGCTACAAGGCGGAAGCCGAAGCGCGGGCTGCAACGCCGGTCGAAGCCGGCCCGCCGGTGATGCGCCCGACGGTCGCGACCGATGCGCCCGCGCCCAAGCCGGCTGCTGCCAAGCCGACGACCCCGCCCGCAAAGTCCGCCGCCGCGCCGGTGGCCAGCGATGCGCGCAAGACGGCGGTGGCGGCGATCGAGAAGCCGGATACAGGCGATGCGGCGGGCGATGCCTATAGCTATGGCTTCCGCCTGTGGGACGCGAAATTCTATCCCGAGGCGCAGGCCCAGCTCAAGGCGACGGTCGACAAATATGGCGACGGGTCGGTCGGCAGCCGCGCCGCCAACCTGCTGGGCCGCGCCTATCTGGACGATGGCAAGCCGGCGCTGGCGTCGGTCGCCTTCTACGAAAATTACCAGAAGCGCCCGCGTGGCGAGCGCGCCCCCGACAGCCTGGCCTATCTGGGCGAGGCGCTGATCCAGCTGAAGAAGCCTGCAGATGCCTGCAAGGTCTATGCGGAGCTGGAACAGGTCTATGGTTCGACCCTGTCGAGCGGCCTGCGCGGCATGATGGACAAGGGCCGGACCAAGGCCAAGTGCAGCGTTTGAGCCGATAGACGTGCCGGAGCTGGCACCTTCCCATCGCCCCGATGCGCTGCGGCTGGCCGTGCGCGCGCTGGTGGACGGGGAGGAGACGGCCCGGTTTGGCATTGCGGTGTCGGGCGGGCCGGACAGCATGGCGCTGCTGGACCTGGCGGTGCAGGCCTGGCCCGGCCGGGTGGCGGCGGCGACGCTGGATCATGGATTGCGGGCTGAATCCGCGGCCGAGGCGGCGATGGTTGCGCGCTGGTGTGCGGAGCGGCGCGTCCCCCATGCGACGCTGGCGCCGGAGACTGCGGTGTCCGGCAATATCCAGGATTGGGCGCGGCGACAGCGTTATGCCCAGCTGGAGGCGTGGCGGGCCGGCGCTGGGCTGGACTGGATATTGACCGCCCATCATGCCGACGACCAGCTGGAAACCCTGCTGATGCGGCTCAACCGGGGATCGGGGGTCGGCGGCCTGGCCGGGGTGCGGGCGCGGGCCGGCCGGGTGCTGCGGCCGTTGCTGACGGTGCGCAAGGCGCAGTTGCAGGCCCATGCCGACCAGGCCGGGCTACCCTATGTGCTGGACCCGTCCAATGCCGATCCGCGCTTCGACCGGGCGGCGCTGCGCAAGCGGCTGGATGGCGTCGACTGGATCGATGCCGAGGCGGCGGCGCGCAGCGCGGCGGCGCTGGCGGAGGCAGAGGCGGCGCTGCAATGGACGGTGGCGGGGTTGGCGGCCACGCATATCCATCCGTCGACCGACGCCTGGGTGCTGGACCGCACCGACCTGCCGCGCGAGCTTTTGCGCCGCCTGCTGATCGAGATGCTCTGTTCCGCCGACCCGGAGATCGTGCTGCCGCGCGGCGAGGCGCTGGACCGGGCGATTGCCGCGGCGCGGGCGGGGCGGCAGGCGAGTCTGGGCGACTGGCTGCTGCGCGGTGGCGCGGTCTGGACCCTGTCACCGGCACCCCCGCGACGCTAAGATTTCGGAAAAGTTCCACCGTCCGACGCAAGGCGCCAACGGCCGGTCGCTTTTGGGCGGCATGCTGACCGGTTCTTAACCCATGGGCCGTTAACCACATGGCATGACCAATAGCGGGATTTGTTCGGAATGATGGAATTTGCGGCGCTGACCTATGGCTTGCTGGTCAGCGTGATCCTCTCGGCCGTGAAGCGGAACCGGAAGCTGAACAAGGCGCATCCGCCGCTGCTTCTCTATATGGGCTATCTGCTGTGCGGCCTGTCCGCCGGCTTGGCGCTGGTGCTGGCCTATGTCGCGCTGTTCCAGCTGACCGGTAACTGATCGCCCAGATATCGACAGGGCCGGAAATCCGCAGCGGACAGCGCGTCCAGCTTGCGCTTTGCCGGCCACACCCTATCTTGCGGGGTGAAAGAGAGTGATGATGAACGACGAAAAAGACCCACAGGGTAATCCCTGGATCAAGAGTGCGATGATTTGGGCAGGGGTCATCATCGCCCTGCTCCTGTTCGTTTCGCTGTTCGAGCGCCCGACCACCCAGGCCGGCAGCGCCATCGCCTATTCGGAATTCCGCGCCAAGGTGCAGGAAGGCCAGGTCAAGGATGTGGCGATCGCGCCCGACCGGATCACCGGCACCCTGTCGAGTGGCCAGGGTTTCAGCACGGTCCCGGTCAATGATCCCAAGCTGACCGACCTGCTGGACGATTATAACGTCAAATATTCGGGCCAGGCCGAACAGCAGCCCAGCTTCTGGCAGATCATGCTGTACCAGTCGCTGCCGTTCCTGCTGATCCTGGGAATCGCCTTCTTCGTGCTGCGCCAGATGCAGAAGGGCGGCGGCGCCGGTGGCGCGATGGGCTTTGGCAAGTCCAAGGCCAAGCTGCTGACCGAAAAGCATGGCAAGGTGACGTTCGATGACGTCGCCGGCATCGACGAAGCCCGCGAGGAACTGCAGGAAATCGTCGAGTTCCTGAAGGACCCGAGCAAGTTCGCACGTCTTGGCGGCAAGGTCCCCAAGGGCGCGCTGCTGGTCGGTTCGCCCGGCACCGGCAAGACGCTGCTGGCCCGCGCGATTGCGGGTGAGGCGGGCGTGCCCTTCTTCACCATTTCGGGTTCCGACTTTGTCGAGATGTTCGTCGGCGTCGGCGCGAGCCGCGTGCGCGACATGTTCGAACAGGCCAAGAAGAACGCGCCGTGCATCGTCTTCATCGACGAAATCGACGCGGTCGGTCGCCATCGCGGCGCAGGCCTGGGCAATGGCAATGACGAACGCGAGCAGACGCTGAACCAGCTGCTGGTCGAAATGGACGGCTTCGAGGCGAATGAGGGCATCATCATCGTCGCGGCGACCAACCGCCCCGACGTGCTGGACCCCGCGCTGCTGCGTCCGGGCCGTTTCGACCGTCAGGTCGTGGTGCCCCGTCCCGACATCGAAGGCCGCGAGAAGATTCTGGCCGTCCACATGAAGAAGGTACCGCTGGCGCCCGACGTCAACCCGCGCACCATCGCGCGCGGCACGCCGGGCTTCTCGGGCGCTGACCTTGCCAACCTGGTCAACGAAGCCGCCCTGATGGCAGCCCGTCGCGGCAAGCGCCTGGTCGCCATGGACGAGTTCGAGGCGGCCAAGGACAAGGTCATGATGGGCAGCGAACGCCGCTCCATGGTCATGACCGACGACGAGAAGAAGATGACCGCCTATCATGAGGCGGGCCATGCCATCGTCGCGGTCCATGAGCCGGCGTCCGACCCGATCCACAAGGCGACGATCATCCCGCGCGGTCGCGCGCTGGGCATGGTGATGCGCCTACCGGAACGGGACAGCTACAGCTATCATCGTGACAAGATGCACGCGAACATGGCCGTGGCCATGGGCGGCCGGGTCGCCGAGGAAATCATCTTCGGCTATGACAAGGTGTCGTCGGGTGCGTCGGGCGATATCCAATATGCCACCAAGCTGGCGCGCGACATGGTCACCCAGTGGGGCATGTCCGACAAGCTGGGCCCGCTGCAATATGAAGAGCAGCAGGGCGAGACCTTCCTCGGCTATTCGCAGAGCCAGCGCGTCCATATGTCGGACGAGACGGCGAAGCTGATCGACAAGGAAATCCGTGGTCTGGTGGAGCAGGGCTATGCCCGTGCGCAGGAACTGCTGAAGGGCCATGAGGACCAGTTGCACCTGCTGGCCAACGCCATGCTGGAATATGAGACGCTCTCCGGCGAGGAGATCAAGGCGCTGCTGGAAAAGGGCGAGATCACCCGCGACGACGGCACGACGATCAAGCCGTCGGTGATCCCGGCGGCGGGGTCGTCCATCCCCAAGACGCGCAAGCGCAAGGGGCCGTTCGGCGATCCGACCCCCGCTGGCGCGTAATCGCCGAGCAGGCAGTGGAATGAAAAAGGGGCGCGGCCATGATGGTCGCGTCCCTTTTTCGTTTCCGGTATTTTTGCGTTTCGGACCATTGCGTTGCGTGCGCGAGCGGACCAGAAGCGGGGCCGGACACCATCAATGTTGGGGAAATATCTTGGCCCATTCCCGCCGTGACGCGATGTTTCTGGGACTGGCTTCGACGGCGGGGCTGGCGATGCCGGGGCTGGGCGAGGCGAGGGTGTCGGATAGCTGTGCCTCTGCGCCGGCCTGGCGCCATGGCGCCGAGGGCGAGCGGCTGGCGGACCTTGGCAATGGCCGCTTTCTGAACCCGGTGCTGTCGGGGGATCGGCCCGATCCCAACATATTGAAGGATGGCGACGACTATTGGGCGACCTTTTCGTCCTTCGACTATTTCCCGGCGGTCGTGATCTGGCATTCGCGCGATCTGGTGAACTGGCGGCCGGTGGGACCGGCGCTGACCGCGCCGCTGGGTTCGGTCTGGGCGCTGGACATCGCCAAGCATGAAGGCCGCTATTTCATCTATATTCCGGTGTTCAATCCGACCGATCCCAGCTTTTCGGCGGGGCCGGCCATCCCCTGCAAGATTTTCGTCGTCCATGCCGACCGGATGGAAGGGCCATGGAGCGCCCCCGTCGACATGGACATCAAGGGCTATATCGACCCCGGCCATGCGGTGGGCGAGGACGGTAAACGCTATCTGTTCCTGAATGGCGGTGCGCGGGTGCGGATCAGCGATGACGGGCTGCGCCGGGACGGGCCGATCGAGCAGGTCTATGACGGGTGGCCGATCCCGGAGGACTGGATCATCGAGGCGCTCGCGCTGGAAGGCCCCAAGGTGCTGCGCCGGGATGGCTGGTTCTACCTGTTTTCCGGGCAGGGCGGGACGGCCGGGCCGCCGACCAGCCATATGGTGATCGTCGCCCGGTCCCGATCGATCAACGGACCGTGGGAAAATTGTCCACATAACCCGATCGTGCGGACGGCGCGGGCGGGCGAACCCTGGTGGTCGCGTGGCCATGGCACGGCGGTGGAAGGGCCGGCGGGCGATTGGTGGCTCGCCTATCATGGCTATGAAAATGGCTATCGCACGCTGGGACGGCAGATGCTGCTGGAGCCGTTCGTCTGGGACGCGGATGGCTGGCCGCGCATGACCGGTGGCGATCTGTCAGCGGCGCTGCCCATGCCGGCGGCCAGGCGCGCGGGCGGATCGGAGCTTGCGCTGTCCGGCCCGTTCAAGCCGAGCGACATGGGGAGCCGGCTGGCCTTTTTTGCGCCGCAGAAGGATTATCTCGATCGTGCCGCTTTCAGGGATGGTGCGCTGGTGCTGAAGGCGCAGGGCAAGGGGCCGGCGGAGTCATCGCCATTGGCCTTCATCGCCGGGGATCGTTCCTATGAGGTGAGCGTCGATGTCGAACTGGAGGGCGGCGCTCAGGCGGGTCTGCTGCTCTTCTACAATCCCCAATATTTTGTCGGCCTGGGGTCGGACGTGGGCGCGCTGCACAATTACAAGGTCGGGCGCGAGCAGGGCTATCCGCCGCCCGGACCGGCGGAAGGTGGCCGTTTTTCGCTGCGGGTCGTGAATGACGACAATGTCGCGAGCTTCCATATTCGCCGCGCCGGCAAGGCATGGCGCAAGATCATTTCCTATGAAGTGTCGAGCTATCATCATAATCTGGCGGATGGCTTCCTGAGCCTGCGCCCGGCGCTGTTCGTATCGGGAGCCGGGCAGGCGCGCTTTTCCAATCTGCTCTATCGCGGGCGGGGCGGCGAGGGGGCGTAGCGACTGGTTGAACGCCAAGATCGGGATTGCAAGAAAGGCGGCAAGAAAATCCCCAAGGGGTCTGGCCGTTTTGCGGGTTAATGGTTACATGGGCCGCCACGAATCCCCAGCGGTCCGGTTCCCCTCCGCCCGACCCGCGCAGCAGAAAGTGGCTTTCACATGGACATCCGCCTTGGCCTCACCTTTGACGACGTGCTGTTGCAGCCCGCCGAATCCGATGTGCTGCCCAGCCAGGCGGACACGTCCACCCATGTGACCAAGGCGATCAAGCTGAACATTCCGATCCTGTCGTCGGCGATGGACACGGTGACCGAAGCCGACATGGCGATCGTCATGGCGCAGCTGGGCGGCATCGGCGTGCTGCACCGTAACCTGACGGTCGAGGAACAGGCCGATGCGGTCCGCGCGGTCAAGCGCTTCGAGAGCGGCATGGTCGTCAATCCCATCACCATCCTGCCGACCGCCACGCTGGCCGACGCGCAGATGCTGATGCAGCGCCACAGGATCAGCGGCATTCCGGTCGTCGAGGCGAACGGCAAGCTGGTCGGCATCCTGACCCATCGCGATACCCGCTTTGCCGAGAATCCCGGCCAGCCGGTCAGCGAGCTGATGACCAAGGACAATCTGGCGACGGTCAAGGCCGGTGTCGGCCAGGATGAGGCGATGCGCCTGCTGCATGCCCGCCGGATCGAGAAGCTGCTGGTGGTGGACGATAATTATCACTGCGTGGGCCTGATCACGGTCAAGGATATCGAGAAGGCCGTGACCTATCCGCAGGCGACCAAGGATGCGTCGGGCCGGCTGCGCGTCGCCGCGGCATCGACCGTGGGCGACAAGGGGCTGGAGCGCAGCAAGGCGCTGATCGACGCGGAGTGCGACCTGATCGTCATCGACACCGCCCATGGCCACAGCAAGCAGGTCGCGGTCGCGGTGGAAGCGGTCAAGAAGCTGTCCAACCATGTCCAGGTCGTGGCCGGCAATGTCGCCACCGCCGAAGCGACCAAGGCGCTGATCGACGCCGGCGCGGACTGCGTGAAGGTCGGCATCGGCCCCGGCTCCATCTGCACCACCCGCGTCGTCGCCGGCGTGGGCGTGCCGCAGCTGACCGCCGTCATGGATTCGGCCAATGAAGCGCACAAGCATGGCGTGCCGGTGATCGCCGATGGCGGCCTGCGCACGTCGGGTGACGTCGCCAAGGCCCTGGCGGCGGGCGCGGGCTGCGTCATGGTCGGGTCGCTGCTGGCCGGCACGGCCGAAGCGCCGGGCGAAACCTTCCTGTATCAGGGCCGCGCCTATAAGAGCTATCGCGGCATGGGCAGCGTCGGCGCGATGGCGCGCGGCAGCGCCGACCGCTATTTCCAGGCCGACATCAAGGACCAGATGAAGCTGGTGCCCGAGGGTATCGAAGGCCAGGTGCCGTTCAAGGGCCCGGCCAAGGATGTCATCCACCAGCTGGTCGGCGGCGTGAAGGCGGCGATGGGCTATACCGGCAGCCGCACGATCAAGGATCTGCAGGAACGCGCCCGCTTCGTCCAGATCACCAATGCCGGCCTGTCGGAAAGCCATGTCCACGACGTGACCATCACGCGTGAGGCCCCCAACTATCCGACGCGCTAAGGAGCAGGCGGGATGACGCCTGCGGCGCGAGTGCAGGCGGCGATCGACCTGCTGGACGCGATCATCGCCGCCGCCCGTGATGGCGGGCCGGCGGCGGACACGCTGATCGCGCGCTATTTCAAGGAACGGCGCTATGCCGGGTCGCGCGATCGCCGCGCGGTGCGCGACCATGTCTATGATGCGATCCGCCGCGTCGCCGATCGGCCCGAGACTGGCCGCGCGGCGATGATCGGCCTGGTCGAGGCCCAACCGGAGCTGGCCGCGCTGTTCGACGGATCGGCCCATGCGCCGCTGCCGATCGAACCGGGCGAAGCAGGCGCGGCGGCTGGCGCAGTGCCGGGCTGGTTGCAGCCCTTGCTGGCCGCGCCGGTGGAGCAGGATGCGTTGCTGGGTCGCGCGCCGGTGGACCTGCGCGTCAACCGGCTGAAGGCGACGCCCGCGCAAGTTGCGCCCGAATTGCCCGACGCGACGCCGATCGCCGGCTTGGCTGACGCGCTGCGCCTGCCCGAAGGCTATCCGGTCGAGCAGAGCGAAGCGTGGAAGCGCGGTGCGGTCGAGGTGCAGGATGCCGGCAGCCAGCTGATTTCCGCGGCATGCGGGGCACAGGCCGGCCAGACGGTGATCGACCTGTGCGCAGGGGCGGGCGGCAAGACGCTGGCGCTGGCTGTGGCGATGGGCGGCAAGGGCCGGCTGATCGCCGCCGATACGATCCGCAACCGGATCGACCGGCTGGCGCCGCGCGCCGAACGGGCGGGTGTGACCTGTATCGAGAGGCTGCTGCTGGACCAGGGGCATGAGGCGCGCGCGCTGGCGCCGCTGGCGGGGCAGGCGGATGTCGTGCTGGTCGACGCACCCTGTTCGGGCACGGGCACCTGGCGCCGCAATCCCGAGGCGCGCTGGCGCCTGACCCAGGCGCGGCTCGACCGGCTGGTGTCGGAACAGGCCCGGATCCTGGATTTCGCTGCGCCCTTGCTGGCGCCCGGCGGCCTGCTGGTCTATGCTACCTGCGCATTGACCGACAGAGAGGGGCGGGATCAGGTGGATGCGTTTCTGGCGCGTCAGGCCGGCTGGAGTGCCGAGCCGATCGACGCGGATATGGGCCGCGCCCATGGCCATGGGCTGCTGCTGACGCCCGGTCATGACGGCACCGATGGCTTCTACTTCGCCCGGCTGCGGAGGACCGCCTGAAACAGGCCATGGACAAGCGCGCGCAAAATAGCGACACTTGCCCTTCGGTCTGCGGGCCTGAGTCAATGCCTGAAACATGGCTGGAGATTTTGATGCGTTTCACCCCGGCCTCGATTGCCCTTGCCGTCCTTCTGACCACCGTTTCCAGCGTGGGCCTGACCCAGCGCCCCGATACCCAGATCGAACCGCGGTCGATCGAATGGCAGAAGGCGGGCGAGGCGGCGCGCAAGGCGGGCAATCTGACCGGTGCCACCGACGCGCTGGAAAGTGCGCTGGCGGTCGATCCGCGCAACCGTGCGGCCTATATCGAACTGGCCGAAGTGGCGCGCGCGCAGGGACTGCAGGGCAAGGCCATCCGCCTCTACAAGGAAGCGTTGCTGCTCGACCCGACCGACGTGACCGCGATCGCCGGCCAGGGCGAGGCGATGGTCGAGAAGGGCGCGATCGCCAAGGCCAAGGAAAATCTCGCTCAGGCGCAGAATCTGTGCAAGGGCAGCTGTCCTGAAGTCGCGCAGCTCAATGCCGCGATCCAGAAAGGACCGCCGGCAGTGGCGATGACCAGCAAGGAAGCGGTGCCGGGCGCTAAGGCCAACAGCACCGATAATCCGTAATCTATCCGGCTTTCGCCGGTTCGATCGATTTTTCGTAGAAGCGCGTGTCGACCGCCATCCTGGGGAAGGCGGGCGGCAGGTCGTCGGCTTCGACCAGCGCGAAGCCATTCTTCTCGTAGAAGCGGTGCGCCGCCAGGAAACGGGCAGTGGTGCCGAGATAGATTTGGGCGAGGCCGCGGTCGGCCGCCGCGTTGAGCAGATGGTCGAGTAGGGCCTGCGCGACGCCGGCGGCGCGGCCGCGATGGCTGGACGCCACGAACATCTTACGCAGCGCGCCCTGACCCTGGCCGATATCCTTGAGCGCGATCGTGCCGATGATCCGGCCGTCCTCCTCCGCGACCCAGAAGCCGCCGGTGCCGGGCAAATAGAAGCCCGCTATGTCGGTGAGGTCCGGCTGGTCCGCTGCGGTGATGGCGATGCCATATTCGTCGCGCTGGATGCCAAGGATCAGGTCGAGAATGCCCGGCTGGTCGGCGGGGGCGAAGGGGCGGATCAGGGGCAAGGGGTTGGGCTTCCTGGCAGCGGTTCGGAATGATCGATGCGGACGGAAACGAACGACCGCGCCGAAAGCCGCCGGTCAGTTGCTGGCGTTGGCGGCCGGTGCGGGCGTGGCCGTGGCGCTTGTGCCCTCCGGCGTCTGGCCTTCCGGCGTCTGGGCCTTGGGCGCGAAGATACGCAGGCTGTCGAGCAGGGCCTGCGCGATCGGCTGATATTGTTCGCTCAGCATTTCGGGATAGACGAAGGTGGCGGTGACGATCGCGCCGTCAGGCTGTTTCAGCAGGCGCAGCGCGACATTATTGCCTTCGCCGTCATTGGCTGTGCCGCGATATTCATTCTCGCCGATGAAATCGCCATCCACGCCCTCGGCGCCGTCGGACAGTGCCTCGACGATCTGTTGCAGTGTCTGGTCATTGTCATTCTTCTGCCAGAAGACGCGGACGTCGGCCCCTGCGCCGGGATCCTGATAGACGACGCCATCGGCATTGCTGGCTTCGCCATCCTTCATCCAGCCTTCGGGCATGGTGACCGAATAGCCATGGTCGATATTCACATAGTTGCGGCTGTCGCCGGCATCATCCTTTTGCGCATTGGCCAGCGCATTGGCAGCGGCCGCATTGGCGGCGGCGGCCAGTTCCTCCTGGCTCGGCATGTCCGCGACCGGTTCGGCGCGGCCACAGGCGACCAGCAGCAGGAGGGGGGAGCAGGTGGCGAGGAGGGGCGCTTTCATGCCTCGTTCAAAAGCATAGGCGCGGGGATAATTCAACGCCGTAGCGGAACTCCCGCGACAATATGCCCCGGCCGCAGGGCGCCCGGTCCCGCGATCAGGCCGCGTTGTCGATGCCGAGTTCTGCGAGCTTGCGATAGAGGGTCGAACGGCCGATCCCCAGCCGGCGGGCGACTTCGGTCATGCGGCCGCGATAATGGCCGATGGCCAGGCGGATGACGTCGGCCTCTATCTCGGCGAGCTGGCGGACATGGCCGTCGCCTTCGAACAGGGTGATGCCGGCGGCTTCGCGCGGCGGCGTGGCGGCAGCGCGCTGGCGCGGACCGCTGGCGCCGCGCGACAGGATATGGGCGGCGACCTGCGGGAAGTCATGCGGGGTCAGCGCATCGCCCTCGCACAGCACGGCGGCGCGGAACAGGGCGTTCTGCAGCTGGCGGACGTTGCCCGGCCAGTCATGCTGCATCAGCAGCGCCAGCGCATCGTCGGTGAGGCCCAGGCCCCGCAGGCCCGGCTGGGTCGCGATGCGGGCGAGGAGGTGGCGGCAAAGGGCGGGAATGTCGCCCATACGCTCCCGCAATGGGGGCACGGTCAACTGGACGACGTTGAGGCGATAATAGAGATCCTCGCGGAACCGGCCTGCCTCGATCTCGTCGCTGAGCTTCTTGTTGGTGGCGGCGATGACGCGGACATCGACATGGACGGGGCGGCGCGCGCCGATCGGCTGCACCTCGCCATCCTGAAGCACGCGCAGCAGCTTGACCTGCGCGTCGAGCGGCATTTCGCTGACTTCGTCGAGGAAGATGGTGCCCATGTCGGCCGACAGGAACTTGCCGACATGGCGGTCGAAGGCGCCGGTGAAGGCGCCGCGTTCATGACCGAACAGTTCTGATTCGACGAGGTTGGCGGGGATCGCGCCGCAATTGACGGTCACCATCGCCTGCTTGTGGCGCGGCGAGGCGGCATGGATGGCGCGGGCGACGACATCCTTGCCGACGCCGCTTTCGCCCTCGATCAGCACCGGCACGCGGGCGCGTGCGGCCTTGGCCGCGATGGCCAGAGCGGTGCGGAACTGGGGCGCCGCGCCGACGACATCCTCGAACGCCAGCGGGGCGCTGATCTTTTCGGTGAGCGGGCGCAGTTCGCCGCGCACATTGCCCTCCAGCGTCGCGTTGAGCGCGGCGAGCAGCCGTTCGGGCGCGATCGGTTTGGACAGATAGTCGGTGGCGCCGGCGCGCATCGCCTGCACCGCGACGGCGACGCTGTTATGCGCCGTCAGCACCAGGATCGGCAGGGCGGGGCGCTGCGCATGGATGGCGCCGATCAGGTCGGCCGGATCGAAATCCGGGCTCCATTGATCGATCAGGACCGCGTCGAGCTGCATGCCGTCCTGCGTGCCCAGCGTTGCCAGGGCGGTTTCGGCATTGCTGGCGAAGATGGTCCGCCATCCCGCGCGCGCGGCCAGCGCGGACACCAGCCGGCGCTGGGCGGGCTCGTCGTCGATCAACATCAGCAAGGGAACGCCTTCGCGAACCATCTGGACCCCTCTTGTGCAAACAGGAGGTCATCCTAGGCGCCGGGGGTAAAAGCGCCCTTAACCTGTAAAGATTTTCTTGTGCCCCTACGGCTTGAGGGGGGTGGGGGGACAGGATAAGAGGTTGCACAACGATGTAATAACTAGGGGAACGGATATGGCTTCTGACGGGAACATCAAGAGCGCAACCCAGACCTATGAAGGGTTTGTCGGCTTCGTGAAGTGGGGCACCATTGCCTGCCTCATCGTCGCCGCGATTGTCGTGCTGCTGATCTCCAGCTGAGCCATGTCGACGCTATAGGAGGGGGATGCTGATATAATGAAAATTGCGATATTGAAGGAACAGGCTGAGGGCGAACGGCGCGTGGCCGGCACGCCCGAGACCGTGAAGAAATTCATCGCGCTGGGCGCGACTGTCGCGGTCGAGGCCGGGGCAGGCCTGACCGCATCGATTGCCGACGATGCCTATGCGGCTGCCGGTGCCAGCGTTGGCGATCGTGCCGCGACGCTGGCGGGGGCCGATATCCTGTTGGGCGTGCAAGGCCCCGATCCGGCCAGCCTTGGCGGTGCGGCACCGGGGGCGTGGATTGTCGCGGGCCTCAACCCGTTCGGCGAGCGGGCGCGGGTCGATGCCTATGCCGCCGGTGGCTATGAGGCGCTGGCGATGGAGTTCATGCCGCGCATCACCCGTGCGCAGTCGATGGACATCTTGTCGTCCCAGTCGAACCTGTCGGGCTACAAGGCCGTGCTGGACGCGGCGGCCGAATATGACCGCGCCTTCCCGATGATGATGACCGCGGCGGGCACCGTGTCGGCGGCCAAATGCTTCGTCATGGGTGTGGGCGTGGCCGGCCTTCAGGCGATCGCCACCGCGCGGCGGCTGGGCGCGCAGGTGAGCGCCACCGACGTGCGCGCCGCGACCAAGGAGCAGATCGAATCGCTCGGCGCCAAGGCGATCTTCGTGGAGAAGGTGGCCGGCATCGAGGGTGAGGGCACTGGCGGCTATGCCACGGAAATGTCGGACGAATATAAGGCGGCTCAGGCCGAGCTGGTATCGTCGCACATCGCCAAGCAGGACATCGTCATCACTACCGCGCTGATCCCCGGCCGGCCTGCGCCGCGCCTGATCAGCGACGCCCAGATCGCGTCGATGAAGCCGGGCAGCGTGATCGTCGACCTGGCCGTCGAGCAGGGCGGCAATGTCGAGGGCGCGGTCGCGGGCGAAGTGGTCGTGCGCCACGGCGTCAGGATCGTGGGCCATCGCAACGTGCCCAGCCGCCTGGCCGCCGACACCTCCGCCCTGTTCTCGCGCAATCTCTATAATTTCCTGTCCGCCTTCTGGGACAAGGAGAAGAACGCGCCGGTGCTGGACGAGGAAATCGGCAACGCCATCCGCCTGACCCAGGGGGGCAAGGTCGTCAACGAACGGCTGCTGGCAAGCTGATGCGGGCCATGGTCCCCATCCTCCCCTGCAAGGGGAGGGGGACCAGCCGCAGGCTGGTGGAGGGGTATCGCCCTGTCATGAACGGGACACCCCTCCGTCTGGCTTCGCCAGCCACCTCCCCTTCCAGGGGAGGATGATGTGCTGCAAGGGCAGGCGAACAGGGCACGGCAGTTGCGCAAGGCGATGTCGAAGCCGGAAGTCCTGCTCTGGCAGATATTGAGGCAAAGGCCGCAAGGTCTGAAATTTCGCCGTCAGCACCCGTCCGGTCCTTATGTGGCAGATTTTTACTGCCATGAGGCGCGGCTGGTGATCGAGGTCGACGGCGAAGCGCATGCAAGAGGGGATGCGCCGATGAGGGATGAGCAGCGCGACTGCTGGTTTGCGGAACGGGGACTGTCCGTTCTGCGTCTGCCGGCCGCCGCAATCATGAATGATAGGGACAATGCCGTAGCCGCGATCCTGGCCAGGGCAGTCGAAACAAGTGGGGAGGACTAGAATGGACTTCATTGCCATCCTGTCGATTTTCGTGCTGGCGTGCTTCGTCGGCTATTATGTGGTCTGGTCGGTGACGCCGGCGCTGCATACGCCGCTGATGGCGGTTACCAATGCCATTTCGTCGGTCATCATCGTCGGCGCGCTGGTCGCCTCGGCGGAGGCCGGTAGCCTGGCGGCCAAGCTGCTGGGGCTGGTCGCGGTGGTCTTTGCATCGGTCAACATCTTCGGCGGCTTTGCCGTGACCGAACGCATGCTGGCCATGTACAAGAAGAAGGAGCGCAAGTGATGCACGAGCTTGCGCCCGTCTCGCCCTTCGTTGCGCTGGCCTATCTGGTTTCCGGCGTCCTCTTCATCCTGGCGCTGCGCGGCCTGTCGAGCCCGTCGACCAGCCGCCGCGGCAACCGCATGGGCATGGTCGGCATGGCGATCGCCGTGGTCACGACCCTTTATACCCATGACGTGCTGAGCCTGCCCGAGATCCTGGGCGCCATCGCCATCGGCGGCGGCATCGGCTTCATCATCGCCCGTCGCATCGAGATGACGGCGATGCCGCAGCTGGTTGCGGCCTTCCACTCGCTGGTGGGCCTGGCCGCCGTGCTGGTCGGCGCGGCCGCCTATCTCAATCCCGGCGCGTTCGGCATTCTCGATCCGCTGACGAACGAGATCCACAATGCCAGCCGCATCGAGATGGGGCTGGGCGTCGCGATCGGTGCGATTACCTTCTCGGGTTCGGTCATTGCCTTCCTGAAACTGAACGGCAACATGTCGGGCAAGCCGATCATGCTGCCGGGCCGCCATGTCATCAATCTGGCGACGCTGGCGGCGATCCTGGGCCTGATCGCCTATTTCGTGACCGACCAGTCGCCCTGGATCTTCTGGACCGTGACGGCGCTGAGCTTCGTCATCGGCTTCCTGCTGATCATCCCGATCGGCGGGGCGGACATGCCGGTCGTGGTGTCGATGCTGAACAGCTATTCGGGCTGGGCCGCCGCCGCCATGGGCTTTACCCTGGGCAATACCGCGATGATCATCACCGGCGCGCTGGTGGGCAGTTCCGGCGCGATCCTGTCCTACATCATGTGCAAGGCGATGAACCGCAGCTTCATCAGCGTGATCGCCGGCGGCTTCGGCGCGGAAGCCGGCCCGTCGGGCGGCGGCGCGGCGGCGGTCGACCGTCCCTACAAGCGCGGCAGCGCCGAGGATGCGGCCTTCCTGATGAGCCAGGCGGACAATGTCATCATCGTGCCCGGATACGGCATGGCGGTCAGCCAGGCGCAGCATGCGCTGCGCGAAATGGCCGACCTGCTGAAGAAGGAAGGCGTGAACGTCAAATATGCGATCCACCCGGTCGCAGGGCGCATGCCCGGCCACATGAACGTGCTGCTGGCCGAAGCGAACGTGCCGTATGACGAGGTGTTCGAGCTGGAGGACATCAACAGCGAGTTCGGCCAGGCCGACGTCGCCTTCGTCATCGGCGCCAATGACGTGACCAATCCGGCGGCCAAGACCGACAAGACGTCGCCCATCTATGGCATGCCGATCCTGGACGTGGCCAACGCCAAGTCGGTGCTGTTCGTGAAGCGCTCCATGGGCGGGGCCGGCTATGCCGGCGTCGACAATGAGGTCTTCTACATGGACAACACGATGATGCTGCTGGCCGACGCCAAGAAGATGGTCGAGGAGATCGTCAAGGCGCTGGCCCACTAAAGTGACCCGATCCACCCGCGCCGGATCGCCCCGTCGACGGGGCGGGTGGATCGTCCTGACTTGTCGAAGCCGGCATCTTTCGTAAAAGAAGGGCTGGGGCACCGACATGCCCGGCCCGCACGGGGCCGGACAGGCGCCCCCATATTGGGAGCGACATGCGTAAACTTGGTCTGATTGGTGGTCTCAGCTGGACGTCCACCGCCCGCTATTATGAGATCATCAACCAGGCGATCCACCGGGCCAAGGGTGGCCAGCACAGTGCGCGGCTGCTGATCGAAAGCCTCGATTTCGCACAGGTTTCCGGCTGCATCACGCAGGAAGACTGGGATTGCGCATCGGGCCATCTGATCGGCGCGGCCCAGCGGCTGGAACAGGGCGGGGCGGAAGCGCTGCTGATCTGTGCCAATAGCATGCACCGCATCTATGACCGGATCCAGGCGAGCATCGCCATTCCCATCATCCACATCGCCGATGTCGTCGGCACGCGGATGAAGGCCGACCGGATCGATCGCGCCGCCCTGATCGGCACGCGCAACGTGATGACCGAGAAATATTATCGCCAGCGGCTGGTGTCGCACGGCGTGTCGCTGCTGCCGGCCGATGTCGCGCTGGCCGAGCGGATCGACCGGATCGTCTATGACGAACTGACCGTCGGCAAGATCAACCGCGATTCCGAGCGTTTCATGAAGTCGGAACTGACCGACATCGCCAAGGAGGATGTGCAGGCGGTCGTGCTGGCCTGCACCGAACTGGAGATGATCGTCGACGTGAAGGCCAATGTGCTGCCGATCTACGACTGCACTGAAATCCACGCCATGGCGGGCGTCGACTTCATCCTGAGCGAATAAGGGCAGAGGCAGCCGGGCGTGGTCAGACCGCGCTCAGCCCCGCATCGGCCAGGCCCCGCCACAGATGGAGGGCCTGGACGCTTTCCTTGACGTCATGGACGCGCACCATCTGCGCGCCCAGTTGCGCCGCGCGGAAGGCGAGGGCGACCGAGCCGCCGAGCCGGTCTGGCGCCGGTGCCTCGTTCGACAGGGCGCCGATCAGGCGCTTGCGGCTGCCGGCGAAGAGCAGCGGCACGCCCAGCCCCTGGAAGGTGGCGAGGCCATTCACCAGCGCCAGATTGTCTGCCAGGTTCTTGCCGAAGCCCAGGCCCGGATCGACCATGATCTTCTCGCGCGCGATACCGGCGTCGAGGCAGGCGGCGATGCGGGCGTCGAGATAGTCGAACACGTCGGTGACGACATCGGCATAGCCGCTGGGATTGTCGTGCGGATCGTCGCCGGTCGAAGGGGCGTGCATCAGGATCACCGGGCAGCCGGCGCGGGCCGCGACCTCCAGGCTGCGGGGATCATGTTCCAGCGCGCTGACATCGTTGATGACATGGGCGCCGGCGGCCAGCGCTGCCTCCATCACCGCGGCCTTGCGCGTGTCGACCGACATGGCGACGCCGGCGGCGGCGAGCTTCTCGATCACCGGCACGATGCGGGCGATCTCGTCGCCCTCCCAGAGCTTGGGCGCCTTGGGCCGGGTGGATTCGCCGCCGACATCGATCAGCGCGGCGCCGGCCGCCGCCATGGCAAAGCCGGCATCGGCCGCCGCCTGCGGGTCGGTCATATGCTTGCCGCCGTCGGAGAAACTGTCGGGCGTGATGTTGAGGATCGCCATCGCCTGCGGCGCGTCGAAGCGGATAACGCGATCGCCAAGGCTGAGCGGCGCGCGCTGGGCGGAAATGTTCGCGGCCAGTTGGCGGGCGCGCTCGGTCAGCGGGTCGGGCAGGGTGGCGGTAATCGCCTCGAACGCGGCGACCGGGATGGTTTCGCGCGCGATCCGGCGGCCGGCATGGCGCGCCGTCAGTTCATAGGCCTGGAACCAGATCAGCCCATTGCCCATCCGCGCCGCCGATCCGTCCGCCAGGCCGATCGGGCTCGGCACGAACCAGGTCGGCTTGAGATAGAGCCGGGCGTCAGCGGGGATGGAGGAGAGGGTCATAAAGCTCCGTTCGCCCCGGACGGGTCGGGGCCATGCCTTGGAAGAACTATGGCTGCCTCAACCCGAACGGGGGACGGAAATCAAGGCTCGTTGGCGAGCAGATAGGTCTGGCGCAGCGTGTCGATTGGGTGCAGCTTGCCCGCCTTCTCGATATGCCAGAAGGTCCAGCCGTTGCAGCTGGGTGCGCCCTGAAGCGTGGCGCCCAGCTTGTGGATCGAACCGGTGTCGCTGCCCACGGCGAGCGAGCCGTCGGCGCGCACGGTGGCGCTCCAGCGGCGCTTGCTGTCCATCACCACCGAACCGGGCTGGAGATAGCCGGTCTCGACCAGCGTGCCGAAGGCGACCTTGGGCTGCTGGCGCGCGGTCTGCATGATGGCGAGCGCGGATTCATCGAGCGGCAGCGCCTCGGCAATGCGTTCCTCGGCAACCTCGATATAGTCGGGCTCGCGCTCGATGCCGATCCACTGGCGACCCAGGCGCTTGGCGACGGCGCCGGTGGTGCCGGTGCCGAAGAAGGGATCGAGCACGATGTCGCCCGGCTTGGTGCAGGACAGCATCACGCGATAGAGTAGCGATTCCGGCTTCTGCGTCGGATGCGCCTTGGTGCCGTTGCGCTTCAGTCGCTCCTGGCCGCCGCAGATCGGCAGCACCCAGTCGGAGCGCATCTGCAGCTCGTCATTGAGCGTCTTCATCGCCTTGTAGTTGAACGTGTACTTCGCGTCCTCGCCCTGGCTTGCCCAGATCAGCGTTTCATGCGCGTTGGTGAAGCGGGTGCCCTTGAAATTGGGCATCGGGTTCGCCTTGCGCCAGATGATGTCGTTGAGGATCCAGAATCCCTCATCCTGCAAGGCAGCGCCGACGCGGAAGATGTTGTGATAGCTGCCGATCACCCAGATCGTGCCATTGGGCTTGAGGATGCGGCGCGCCTGCGCCAGCCACGCCTTGGTGAAGCGGTCATAGCTGCTGAGCGTGTCGAACTTGTCCCAGTCATTGTCGACCGCATCGACGCGGCCGCCCTCGGGGCGGAACAGGTCGCCGCCCAATTGAAGATTATAAGGCGGATCGGCAAAGATCATGTCGATGCAGCCGTCGGGCAGCTTGGCCATTTCCGCGATACAGTCACCGCGCAGCAGGCGGTTTGCCTCGATCGCCGGTGCCGGCGCGAGCGCGACCGCCTTCTTCCGCCGCGGTGCGACGCGTTCCATGACACCCATGTGTGCAACCCCCATATGTTTCGTCCATCAGCACTGAGTCCTCAGGAGTCTGCCGTCAAGGTCAGGGATTTAGCGGTCGTCCCTGTCAGGATTGCGAGGATGGTGGAGAACGAAGCAGGTAGCCACAACATATTGAGTCATGCGAGTCGCGGGAGACTCATCATCGGGTGGTGTGACTCAAAAGACTCAGCGAGGAGGCGGTTCGCACTTTTTTTCGTTAATGGCGCGGCCGAGTCGAAAATCATCCTCCACTTGACCAAATCATAACCAGATGATTATGAAATTTGCATGACGGAAGTGAAATTCAGAGGCGATCTTGGAGCGAACAGCGATTCACTCTTCAAGGCGCTGTCCGACGGCACGCGACGTGCCCTGCTGGAATATCTGGTGCGCGAAGGGGAGCAGAATGTCGTCGCGCTGACCGCCGTGGCCGGCGTGTCGCAACCGATGGTGTCGCGCCATATGGGCAAGCTCAAGCGCGCCGGTCTGGTGACGGCCCGGCGGACGGGGCGCGAAACCTGGTTTGCGGCGCGGACCAAGGGGCTGGGGCCGGTGGTGCAGTGGATGGCGATCTATGGCGCGCTCTGGTCGCAGCGCTTCACGCCGATGGAGCATGCCGGGGATTGAACGGGACCGTATCGACAGGAAAAGGGGCGCCATTTGGCGCCCCTTTCGTTTTCCAGGCTGTGCGCGGGATCAGCGCAGCGGCGTCCAGGTCTGGGTCTTGCAGAAGAAGGCGATGCAGCCCTGCACCTTGAGCGTGCCGTCGCCATTGCGGCTGACCTTGGACGTATAGCTCTTGCCGCTTTCCGGATCGTAGATCGTGCCCTTCCAGATATCGCCCGCATCGCTGAAGCCCGACAGCAGGGCAAGGCCGACCAGCGGCTTGGAGCGCAGCGCCGGATCCGGGTTCTTGATGTCGGTCTGGGGGCGGCCTGGCGTCGGCTTCACGATCTTCTCGATCTTGCCGCAGATGCTCTTTCCGCACGGTGCGATCTGGACGATCGCCTTGCCATCGACAGTCGACCAGCGGCCGGTGATGGGCTGGGCGGCATAGGCGGGCAGGGCGGTGGTGAAGGCGGCCAGAGCGGCGATGGCGACGCGAGCGCCGATCTTGATGGTCATGATGCGATCCTCTCCTTTTGGGTTGAGGGTGAGAATAAGGGAGGAAAATGCGGTGCGCCAGCGCTTCGCTTGCAGTTTACGGAAACGGAAGGAGGGGACGCTACGGCAGCGCCCCCTCCTTGCCCGGAAATTTTTTAGAAAGCCGTGCTGATCGAGCAGGCGGCCGGACCCAGGATGACGACGAACAGGGTCGGCAGGATGAAGAGAATCAGCGGCACGGTCATGATCGCGGGCAGGCGGGCGGCCTTTTCTTCCGCGCGCATCATGCGTTCATGGCGGAACTCGGCCGACAGCACGCGCAGCGCGGAGGCGAGCGGCGTGCCATATTTTTCGGTCTGGATCATGGTCGTGACCACGCCCTTGACCGCGTCGAGCTTCACGCGCGTGGCGAGGTTTTCAAAGGCCATGCGGCGTTCGGTAAGGAAGCTGAGTTCGATTGCCGTCAACTGGAACTCGTCGCCCAGTTCGGGATAGGCGCGGCCTAGTTCGCGGGCGACGCGGCTGAAGGCGGCGTCGACGGTCAGGCCGGCCTCGGCGCAGATGACCAGCAGGTCGAGCGCGTCGGGCAGGCCCTTGCGGATCGCGGCAGAGCGCTTGGCAATCTTGTTGTCGATGAAGAGGTCGGGGGCCTTGTAGGCGAGCAGCAATGCGCCGGCGAAGGCCATGAACCGCTTGGCGCCGCCCCATTCGGGATAGATGCCCACGGCATAGAGCAGGATCGCGGCGGTGCCGCCGATCAGGATCGGCATGATCATGCGGCCGAAGATGACGGCGACGGCCCAGTCCTTGGATCGGATGCCGGCCTGGGCCAGGCGGATCTGCGCGTCCTTGAGCTGGTCGTCCTGCAGCACCTTGAGGCTGGTCAGGAAGGACCGCATCTGGTCGGTCGTCTGGTTCTTGTTGACCAGCTTGGCGCGGCGCTTGGCGGTCGAGGCGGTGATGCCGGCCTTGAGCTGTTCACGGCGTTCGTTGAGCGCCTTGACCCGCTTAGCCATCGGATCGCGCACCGTCATCACGGCATAGAGCGCGTAGAGGGTGGCGAGCGTGGCCAGCGCGGCAAGCAGCGTCCCGAAATCGGTCGCGGTCATGCCGAACAGGGTGCCGGTGGGGGTAGGGGCGTCCATATCTCTATCCGTTCCCCGTCAAATCTCGAAGTTGATCATCTGGGCCATGATGAAGGCGCCGATGGCCATCCAGCACATGCCGCCAATGCCGACGACCTGCATGGTCGAGAGCCCAAAGATGCCCGCCGGATCGGGGGTGAAGAAGGGGCTCATATAGCCAAAGTTGATGTAGCAGATCATGCCGAACACCAGGAAAGGCAGGACGCCGATGATATAGGCCGACGCCTTGGATTCCGACGACATGGCGCGGATCTTAAGCTTCATCTGGGCGCGCTGGCGCAGCACGGTGGCGAGGTTCTGCAGCGTTTCGGCGAGGTTGCCGCCGGTTTCGCGCTGGATCGCCAGGGTGATGACGAAAAACTGGAATTCCGGCGTGCCCAGGCGATCGGCGGTTTCCTGCAGAGCCTGGTCCATGCTCTTGCCGATCTTGATCCGTTCGGTGATCAGCTTGAATTCCTCGCCGACCGGGCCGGGGATTTCGCTCGACACGATGCCCAGCGTCTCGCCGACCGGCAGGCCCGATCGCAGGCCGCGGGTCAGCAGCTCGAGCGCGTCGGGGAACTTGGCGTTGAATTGCTGGATCCGCTTGTTGATCAGTCGACCGACCCACAGATGCGGCAAGGCAAGGCCTGCCGCCAGCCCGACCATCAGCGCGAGCAGGAAGGGAAAGCCGCGCATCAGCAGGAACAGGGTGGTCAGCAGGAAGACCACCGCGCAGGACGTCATATATTGGCTGAGCGTCCATTTCTTGCCGGTCATGCGGATGCGCTTGGCCAGATTCTCCGGATTGGGGATCAGCGAGACCAGCATCTTGGCTTCGTTGCCGGTCGCCCGAGTGGAGATGGCCTTGCGCATGCGCGCTTCCATCATCGCCTCGGTGGAGTCGCTGTGGCGGCCACGGATCAGGGCGACACGGCGTTTCTGCGCCTTGTCGGGCGAGGGGCCGGCAAAGGCGACCACGACCAGACCAAGCATGGTCGCGACCAGCACCAAGATCAGAAGGAAATTGCCGTCCATTGTTCGCCCGTTCCCCGTGCGTGAATATGGCTGTGCGGGGCCGCCCTGAAGCGGCCCGCGCGTCAGCCTTCCAGTGCCGTCGCCTTGTCCTTGCGGCGCGACGGGATCATGCTCTTGAAATCGCCGATCTTGCCGAGCAGGGAATCTCCCTTCCTGGCTGTCGACTTGGCGCCCGGATTATCGGCTTCATCGCCGGCCAGACCCATCACTTCGTCCATCATGGCGGTGCAGGCGGCGCCCACCTTGCTGCCCTTGGCGGTTTCCGCCAGCGTCTTGCCGAGCTTGGCGGCCTGGGCCGCGATGCGCAGGTCGAACGGCACGATCACATCGACCTTGCGTTCGATCGACTGTTCGAAATCCTTGCGGCTGATTTCCGGCGCGCCGGGATGGACGCGATTGGCGACCACCAGGATGCGGGCCTGCGGTGCATTCGACTTGAGCCAGGACAGGATGCGGATCGTGTCGCGCGCCGCCGCCAGGCTGAGTTCGGTCACCACCACCGCGACATTGACGTCGGTCATCAGGTGCGTGTGCTGGATCAGCATGTTGCGCGGCAGATCGATGATGCTGCATTCGAACGCCTGACGGAACTCTTCCAGCAACTGGTAGAAGGCGCCACCATCGGTCATCATCGGCTGGTTGATCGGCGCTTCGGCCGACAGGATGGCGAGCATGTCGCTGGCGCGAACCATGGCGCGCTCGATGAACAGCCCGTCGATGCGGCTGGGATTCTCGATCGCGTCGGTCAGGCCACGGCCCGGTTCCAGATCCATCGCCAGCGCATTGGTGCCGAAATGGATGTCGAGGTCGAGCAGCGCGGTCGGGCGCTTCTTCTTTTCGCTCAGCAACCAGGCGAGCGAGGTCGCCATGCTGGAGGCGCCGACGCCGCCGCGCGTGCCGATGACCGCGACGGTCATGTGCGGGCGTTCCGGGCCTGCGTCACGCGGGGCGAGGAAGACGGCCTGCGCCTGCGCCAGCGCATCGCGCAGCTGGTCGGCGCCAAAGGGCTTGAGCAGATAATCCTGGATGCCGCTGGCGACCAGATCACGATAGAGGCGCACATCATTGACCTGGCCCGCCGCGATCACGACCGTGCCGGGTTCGCAGACCTCGGCGAGGCTGTTGATGTCGTTCAGCGGATCGCCGCTTTCCGACATGTCGACGAACAGGATTTGCGGGCTGGCGGTGATCGACAGGCTCTGCACCGCGTTGCGCATGCCACCCTTGTTCACCTTTTCCGGCGCCCAGCCCATTTCGGACGCGACCGCACGCAGCAGGTCGAAGCTGTGATCGTCGCAGACGAAGGCGTGGAAGGGGTCGCGCTGGCCCACGGAACCATGTTTCCAGGGTGCGTTCATCTTACTGGCCTCCGTTCGAGAGTTGCTTGAGCTCGCCAGCGCCGGTCGGTGCCTTGTCGCGATAGGTGGAAATGGCGCGGTTCGAGGTCGCGGTGCGCAATTCGCTGTCGCTGCTCTGGCCACGGACCAGATCTTCGGGGTCGGCGACCATCGCTGCGAGATTGCTGTTCATGGCGCAGCCGAAATTGGACGACGTCCCCAGGCTCATCGGCGTTTCAGCCTTGTTCGACCAGTCGGGGCAGCCGGGAACCGATGCGGTGGTGCGGCGCACGACCAGCCGGACACTGCCTTCCGGCGCGGAGCCGGCGGCAGCCGAACTGTCCTGACCCAGCAGCATGCCATGGCGCGCGACGACATTGGCGATGTCTTCGCCAAGGTCGGGGCTGTAATAGCCCGCATCGGTGACGATCGCGACCCGATCACCATAGCCAAGCTTGATCGTGGCGAACCAGTCGTCGAGGCGCGCGGCTTCGGCGGGGGCAAGGCGCGCGCCGCCGGCCTGCACGTCGAAGGTGTAGCTGGTATAGCTGACCACCGGCTGGTGGACCGAATCCACGCCGCGATTGGGGCTGTCGGTCGAGCAGGCCGCGAGCGGCAGCGCCAGCAGGGCAAGGGCGCCGAGGCGGACGAGGGTCTTGCGGGACGTGGAAGTCATGTCTTTCGTCCTTCCGTCAGAAGCTGAAGCCGGGGGTCGCGCCGCCGGACTTGCCGGACGAGCGATCTTCGTCGCGGGCGGCCAGCGCGGGCGCCGCGATCGAGGCCTGCGGGCCGGGCGTGGGCGCGACGGGCGAACCGGGCGCGCGGGTCGGCATATTGGGCTGGGCGCCGCTGACGCCGTCATGCATCTGCTGCAGGAACAGGCCCTGGCCGACATTGGCGTTGCGGAAGCCATCGGTCGGCAGGCGAATGTCGGACGCGTTGACCGGCTTCACCAGATAGGGGGTCACGACGATCACCAACTCGGTCTCGTTCCGCTGAAAGCTGCGGGACTTGAACAGGCTGCCCAGGATCGGGACATTGCCCAGGCCCGGCACCTTGTTGACCGTGTTGCCGGTTTCGTTGTTGAGCAGGCCGGCGATCATGAAGCCCTGACCCGAGCCCAGTTCCACCGTGGTTTCGGCGGTGCGGCTCTTGAGTGCAGGAACCGAGCTGCTGACGCTGAAGTCGAGGCTCGACACGGTCGGGCGAACGCGCAGCGAGATGCGCCCGTCGGCGAGAACCGTCGGGGTGAAGGCCAGTTGCACGCCATATTGCTTGAACTGGATGCTGTTGCCCGACGACGGGCCGTTATTGACCGTGTAGGGATATTCGCCACCGGCCAGGAAGCTGGCGGTTTCGCCCGACAGCGCCGTCAGGTTCGGCTGGGCCAAAGTGGTTGCCAGGCCGCTGGATTCGGCGAGATCAAGTGCGCCGGCGATGTCCATGCCGAATAGGCGGGCAACGCCGCCCAGGCTGTAGGAGCCATCGCTAGGGCTGGAGAATGCCCATTCGGCAGGCTTGGTGATCAACCCGGTGGTCGTATCAATTTCCGGCTTGGTGTAGGTCGAGAAAGCCCGACCGCCGCCACCTATGAAGCCCAGATTGCCGCCGCTGCGATCTGCGCTGGCAAAGTTGGTACCGATCTTGTGGCCGACATCCCTGCTGACTTCGGCGATCTTCACCTGCAGCATGACCTGCAGCGGGGTCGCCATCAGCAGGCGGCTGACCACGGTCGTTTCCTTGCCGACGAAGGCCTGGGTCAGGCGTTCGGCCTCGGCCGCGTCCTCGGGCGCCTTGATCGTGCCGGTCAGCAGCACCATGCCGTTCATCTTGTTGACGGCGATGTTGGCACCCGGCATCGCCAGGCGCAGCATGTCGTCGATGGTGGTCAGGTTGTTGCCGACCCGCACCGTGCCGGAGAACAGCACCTTGCCATTGCCGGCAGTGACGAAGATGGTCGTTTCACCCGGCTTCTTCGCGATCAGATAGAGCTGGTTGTTGGTCCGGACATGGACATCGACGACATCGGGATTGGCGATGACGACGTCCGACATCTTGGCCGGCAGGTTGACAACCTTGCTGCCGCCGACCGACATCAGGATCGCATTGTCCTGATCCGCTGCGGGGGCGGCGTTGAGCGCCGTGGTCGGCGCGGCGACCATGGCAAGCGCCAGGCCGAGCGCGATCGCCGGGGCGGCGAGCGGACGGGCCGCCTTGTGCCGCGCGAGCATCTGGTAAGCGTTCATCTTACTTCCCCCCGACCGGAACTTCGGTCACATTGGTGCCGCGGGCGATGCGGACGGTCGGCCCCTTGAAGACGGCCGTGCCGACCGGTGCGCCACCCGGAGCTGCCATCGCGGGCATGGCCGCATCAGGCTTGGCCGGGACGCTGCTGCGCTGGTAGCGCGACACGTCGGCGCCCGTGGAATAGGTGGAGCCACGATCGACCGGGCGGGCCGCGATCTTGGCAATGATCGACTTTTCCGAACCCGGATTGCTGCCATCGGGCAGGTCGACGTCAGAGCCGGCAATGGCAGCGTCAAGGTCCGATGCGGTATCCGCGATCGAGCGCAGCGACAGCGACAGCGAGCCGATGGTCTGCGACACGGCGAGCTTTTCGGCGATCTTGGGCGTCACTTCGACCGTGACGTTGGAATAGGTCTGGACGACGGGCTTGCCATCGGGACCCATGGCGTCGGTCCGCTGGTCGGTGGCGAGCACGCGCAGGTTGCGCAGGATCGTTTCCGAAACCTTGAGCGGGGCGCCATCGCCGCCGCCGGAAACCGTCTGGGTCAGCACCAGGTCGATGCGGTCGCCAGGGAAGACGAAGCCGGCAACCGCATTCTGGGCCGAGACCGGCACGGTGACGGCGCGCATGCCGGGGCCGAGGGCCGCGGCCAGGAAGCCACGGTCACCCGGACGGATGACGGCGCCCTGGGTCAGCGGCTGGCCGGCGGTGATCGCGTTGCGCACCACGCTGCCTGCAAGCTTGAGCGGATCGGCCTGGCCCTTGAGATAATAGGCCGCCTCGATCAGATCCTTGGGCCAGGGCTGGAAGCGGAAGCTTTCCGCGTCCAGGATGGTCCCCACCGGCAGGGCCTTGGTCGCTACCAGAACATGCGGCTGGTCCGCCTCGTTCGGCATTGCGGCCGCGTTCACCTGCGGCGTAGATGAAGAACTCAGCATGCTGCGCGCAAGCAAGGCTGTAGTGACCGCTATGATTAGCGCCCCCACCAGCAGCACGATCTTCTTAGCATCCATGACGAAACTCGCCTTTCTCAAATGGGCGGCCTGCCCCCAGGGGCCCAATCATCACGCAAATTGGTTAAGATATCGTTCGCCAAGTAACCAAAGGGCGGCGATCGATATGGCTACGCCGTACGGTATTTCGGGTTGGCCCTGCTTCCGGCGGAGGCGGTGGTGGATCACCGTGACGATCGTCACAGCCCCGCCCAGAATCGCCATCAGCGTCAACAGGGTCAGCACCGCCTGCCACGGAAACCACAGCGCCAGCGCGCCGAGCAGCTTCACATCGCCCCCGCCCATCATGCCGAACGCGAACAGCGCGGCGAACAGGACGAAGACCAGCAGGCCGACCAGCAACTGCACCGCCACGCCCGGCCAGAGCGGCAAGCCGCAGGCGATCCACCATAGTGGCGCCAGGGCGGCGACGCCCAGGTTCAGCCGGTTGGAGATGATGCGCGCGCGCAGGTCCGTGATCGCGGCTGCGATCAGCAGGATGCCCAGTGCGGCGATCAGCGCCAGTCTGAAATATTCCCCCAACATGAGGGTCAGGCACTAGACCATATGGCTTACCAAACCGTAACCATGGCCCATGGATTCGCCGATCTTCCCGTCGCCCGCCCTTGACCGTCGTGCCTGGCCGATGGGTGGCCAGCTCGATTATTGGCAGGCGCCCGACGGCTGGCCGATCCGCCGCTATCGGCTGGGCGCTGGCACCCGTGGCCGGATGCTGATCCTCAACGGTCGCGGCGACATGATCGAGAAATATCTGGAGGTGATCCACCACTGGGCGCAGCGCGGCTGGGCGGTGACCAGTTTCGACTGGCGCGGACAGGGCGGGTCGGGCCGGCTGACCGATGATCCACTGTGCGGCCATATCGACGACTTCGCCCGGTGGATTGCCGATTTGCGCGCGCTTTCAAATGATTGGCGCGCGGAGGGCCGTGGCCCGACGGTCATGTTGGGCCACAGCATGGGCGGGCATATGCTGTTGCGGGCGCTGGCTGAAGGCCTGCCCGAACCCGATGCGGCCGTGGCGGTAGCGCCGATGCTGGGGCTGCATACGGCCCCCTTGCCGCGCTGGCTGGCGGTGGCGATCGCCAATTTCATGTGCGCGATCGGCCAGGGGGAAAAGCGGGCCTGGACACAGAAGGAAGAGAGCGAGCGGCAGCGCCAGATGCGGCAGAAGCGGCTGACCCATGATCCCGATCGCTACGCCGATGAAATCTGGTGGCGGGACCATAGCCGGGACATTGCGCTGGGGCCGCCAAGCTGGAACTGGGTGCGGCTGGCGCTCGAGTCGACTCGCGCCTTGGAGGCGGGAAACGGGCCGGAGCGAATCGCGACGCCGACCCTGGTCCTGGCCGCCTGTCGCGACCGGCTGGTGGCGACGCCGGCCATCCGGCGGATTGCGGCGCGCTTGCCCGATGCCCGCCTGCATGTCTATGGGCGCGAGGCCGCGCATGAAATTTTGCGCGAGCTCGACCCGGTGCGGCTCGATGCGCTGGGGCGGATCGACCGTTTCCTGGATGAGGTTGCCCGTTGAACAGACCCGATATCGTGATTGTCGGTGGCGGGATCGCGGGCGCCAGCCTGGGCGCGGCGCTGGCGGAAACGGCGCGGGTGCTGATCCTGGAGATGGAAGACAGTGCCGGCTATCATGCGACGGGGCGATCGGTCGCCTTCTGGGAAGAAACCTATGGCGGGCCGGTGGTCCAGCCGCTGACCACGGCCTCGGGCGGGCTGCTGGAGTCGCCCGATCCCGATTTCTTCGACGGCTCCTTCCTCTCCCCGCGCCGCACGCTGCATATCGGCCGGGCCGGGGACGAACGGCTGCGCGACGCGCTGCTGGCCGATTTTGCCGGGGCGGTCGAATTGCAGCCGGTGGCGCCGGCGAGCCTGGTGCCGGGCTTGCGGCCCGACTGGGTGCTGGGCGTGCTGGAGCCGAGTTGCCGCGACATCGATGTCGCGGCGCTGCATCAGGCCTATCTGAGCCGGTTCCGCAAGCTGGGCGGCGAAATGCGGCTGGGGGCCAGGCTGGAGCGCGCCGAACGACAGGGCGATGGCTGGCGGATCGAGACCCGTGACGGGCCGATCGAATGCGGCCTGCTGGTCAATGCCGCCGGGGCTTGGGCGGATGATGTCGCTGTGGCCTGCGGTGTCGCGCCGGTCGGCATCACGCCCTATCGCCGGACGGTCGTGCAGTTGCGGCTGGAGGATATGCCGGCCGACGAAATGCCGCTGGTGATGGACATGCAGGGCGGCTTCTATTTCAAGCCCGAGGGGCAGGGGCGGATCTGGCTGACGCCGCATGACGAGGTCGCTTCGCCCCCCTGCGATGCCGCGCCCGAGGAACTGGCGATCGCGCAGGCCATCGACCGGTTCCAGGCGGCGGTCGACTGGCGGATCGCGGCGGTCGAGCGCAAATGGGCCGGCCTGCGCAGTTTCGCGCCGGACCGGGTGCCGGTCTATGGCTTCGAGCCGGCGGTCGAGGGTTTCTTCTGGTTCGCCGGGCAGGGCGGTTTCGGTATCCAGACCGCGCCGGCGGCGGCGGCGCTGGGCGCCAGCCTGTTGACCGGCGCGGTCATGCCGCAGGCGATTGCCAGCCTCGATATCGCTGCTTATGCTCCCGAACGGTTTCGATAGCGCAACCAGCAGGAGAGCATGATGGCGCACAAGTTCGTGATCGAGAAGAACAAGGCCGGCGAGTTCGTGGCCAAGTTCAAATATAATGCCGAGATCATCTTCTGGACCGAGGGCTACAGCTCCAAGGCGAGCGCGAAGAATGCGATCGAGTCGATCCTGAAGAACGGCCCCGGCGCGCCGATCGAAGAAGCCGAATAATCCGTGCGGCGCGGGGAGGCTGACCTCCCCGTCCGTATCCTATTTGCGGAAGCTTTCCGCCGCGGCGCAGGCGAGGGCATCGGCCCGCTCATTTTCCGGGTGGCCGGCATGGCCCTTGACCCATTGCCATGTCAGCTTGTGCCGGGCGGCGGCCTTCACCAGTTCCTGCCAGATCTCGACATTCTTGACCGGCTTGTTGTCGGCCGTCTTCCAGCCGCGCTTCTGCCAGCCGAAGATCCATTTGGTGATGCCGTCCATGACATATTTGCTGTCGGTGTAGAGCGTCACCTGGCACGGCTTCTTGAGCGTGTTGAGCGCTTCGACGGCTGCCATCATCTCCATGCGGTTGTTGGTGGTCATCGCCTCGCCGCCGGAGATTTCCTTCTCCTGGTCGCCAAAGCGCAGCACCGCGCCCCAGCCGCCCGGACCAGGATTGCCCTTGCACGCGCCGTCGGTGAAGATCTGGACTTGGGGCAGGTCGCTCATGCGCCGAGCAGCTCCGCCGGGTCGGCCTTGGCGTAGAAATCCATGCGGCGCAGATAGGCGAGCGGATCCTTGCGGGTCACCAGTGCATCGGCGGGCGTGTTGATCCAGTCATAGGCGCGGGTCAGCAGGAAGCGCAGCGCTGCGCCGCGGCACAGGATCGGAAAGGCGGCCCTTTCCGTGTCGGTCAGGCCATGGGCGGCGGCATAGCCTGCGCCGATCGCGGCCGCGCGGTCGCCATACCAGGTGGCGCCGTCATTGCTGAAGCACCAGGCGCTGTGGGTGACGGCCAGATCATAGGCGCGAATGTCGGTGCAGCTGAAATAGAAGTCGATGAGGCCGGTGACGTCATCGCCCAGCATCAGGACATTGTCCGGGAACAGGTCGGCATGGATCACCGAACGCGGCAGATCGGCCGGCCAGTGGGCGTCGAGAAAGGCCAGTTCCTCCGCCACGCGGGCGCCAAGGCCCGGCGCAATCTGGTCGAAATCATCGCCACACTTGGCGGCCAGCGCGTGCCAGCCATCCTTGTCGAGCGCATTGCGCCGTTCGCCGGCAAACCCCTGCGCCGCCTTGTGCAGTTCGCCCAGCGCCACGCCGCAGGCGCGCGCCTGCGCCGGGGTCGGTTCGGTCACGGAAATGCCGGTCAGGAATTCGATCAGGCAGGCCGGGCGCCCGCCCAGCTGTTGCAGGCGCTTGCCATCGGTGTCGGCGATGAAGCGCGGCACCAGGCAGCCGCGCGCGCCCAGATGGTCGAGCAGGTCCATGAAGAAGGGCAGGTCCGCCTCATCCACCCGCTTTTCATAGAGGGTCAGGATATAGCGGTGGCCGCTTCCGTCGGCGCCGGTGGTTTCGAGCAGATAATTGCTGTTTTCCACCCCTTCGGCGATGCCCTTGGCGGACACCAGCCGACCGGCATCATAGCGGGTGAGGAAGGCGTCAATTTCTTCGGCGGGAACATGCGTATAAACGGCCATGGGGGTTATGCGACCTCCAGTCCGCGCGGCAGCTTGAAGGAGATATTCTCCTGCGCCGTTTCCACCTGTTCCTCGGTCACGGCGAAGCGCTCCGCAATCCGGTCGACGACTTCGCGCACCAATATTTCGGGCGCGGAGGCGCCGGCGGTGAGGCCGAGCGTCGTCACGCCCTCCAGCCAGGCAAAGTCGATCTCCTCGGCGCGCTGGATCAGGCGGGCGGGGGTGCCCTCGCGCTCGGCGACTTCGACCAGGCGCAGCGAGTTGGAACTGTTGGGCGCGCCGATCACATAGACGGCGTCGCAGCGGGCAGCGATCGCCTTGACCGCCGTCTGGCGGTTCGACGTCGCGTAGCAGATATCCTCGCCCTTGGGCGCGATGATCGCGGGGAAGCGGCGCTCCAGCGTGGCGACGATCGCGGCGGTGTCGTCGACCGACAGGGTCGTCTGGGTCAGGAAGGCGAGATTGTCGGCGTCAACAGGCGCCAGCGCCTCGGCATCCTCGACCGTTTCGATCAGCGTCATCGTCCCCTCGGGCACCTGGCCGAAGGTGCCGATCACCTCCGGATGGCCCTTGTGGCCGATGAACAGGATGTGGCGACCGGCGGTCACCATGCGTTCGGCCTGGCGATGCACCTTGCTGACCAGCGGGCAGGTGGCGTCGAGATAGTCGAGGCCGCGCTCCTCCGCCTTGGCCGGCACCGCCTTGGGCACGCCATGGGCGGAAAAGACCACCGGCACGCCGTCGGGCACCTGGTCCAGTTCCTCAACGAAGATCGCGCCCTTGTCCTTCAGGCTGTCGACCACGAACTTGTTGTGGACGATTTCATGGCGGACATAGACCGGCGCGCCATATTTCTCGATCGCGCGCTCGACGATGATGATGGCGCGGTCGACACCGGCACAGAAGCCGCGCGGGGCAGCGATCAACAGGGTCATCGGCGGGCGAGGGGCGGGGCTCTGCGTCATGGGCGCGGCTTAGGGCAATGTCGCGCCCGAAGGAAGGGCCAACGCAAATCACCGCGCTTTGTGTTGCGTGGGCGGCGGGGGATGGATAAGGAAGCCGGACGCCTCTGTCCAAGGGGCATGCTGAGGAATTGCTGCCTGTGACATTGTCCCGAATTGCGTTGACCGGAATGCTCGCCCTTGCCCTTGCCGGCTGTTCTCGCCGGGGGGAAATCGACCCGACGGGCGGTATCGTCACGGTGCGTTCGGCTTGCCCGGTGGCTGCAATCCCGGCCTATACCGGTGACGTGACCCTGTTCAATCCGGCCCAGAGCCGCGATGCTTCCGCGATCGACGTGGTGGCGAACATCACCGATCTGCGCTCGACCTGTTCCGATGGCGCCCAGCTTTATACCCAGGCGACCTTCGTGGTGAATGCGCGTCGCAACGACGCCAGCGCCGCGCGCCAGGTGACCTTGCCCTATTTCTCGGCGATCGTGCGCGGCGGCAGCGCCGTCGTCGCCAAGCGGATCGGCCAGGTGACGCTGAACTTCGCGCCGGGCGAATATCGCGCGACCGCGACCGCGACGGCCGGTTCCTATGTCGACAAGGCATCGGCCACGCTGCCGCCGGAAATTCAGCAGAAGATCACGCAGAAGCGCAAGGCAGGCGACGCGGATGCCGCGATCGACCCCTTCGCCCAGCCGGACGTCAAGGCGGCGCTGCAGCGAACCAGCTTCGAGCTGCTCGTGGGTTTCAACCTGACCCAGGATCAGCTCAAATATAACGCGACCCGTTAAGCCCGTTGATTTGTTTCCGTTCGGGCTGAGCGAAGTCGAAGCCCGCCACTGAGCGAAGCGAAGTGCTTCACTCCGTTCAGCCTGGCCCTTCGACTTCGCTCAGGGCGAACGGAGTTGAAGGAAATGCCCGTGTCCCTTTACACCCGTTTCACCGCCCATCTCGATGCCGTGCTCGACGCGCTGGAGGCTGAAGGCACGCTGCCCGCCGGCCTCAACCGCAAGCCGGTGACGGTGGAGCCGCCGCGCGATCCCAGCCATGGCGACCTGGCCACCAACGCCGCGATGGTGCTGGCCAAGCCCGCCGGCACCAATCCGCGCGCGCTGGCCGATGCGATCGTGACCAAGCTGCAGGCGCTGGACGAGGTCGAGGCAGCCAGCATCGCCGGCCCCGGCTTCATCAACCTGACCCTGACCGACCCGACCTGGCGCGCCGAACTGGCGGCGATCCATGCCGAAGCCGCCGATTATGGCCGGTCCGATTTCGGCGCGGGCACGACCGTGAACGTCGAATATGTCTCGGCCAACCCCACCGGTCCCATGCATATGGGCCATTGCCGCGGCGCGGTGGTCGGCGACGCGCTCGCCACCCTGCTGGAATATGCCGGGCACAAGGTGATCCGCGAATATTATATCAATGATGCGGGCGGCCAGGTGGATGTGCTCGCCCGTTCCGCGCATATCCGCTATCGCGAAGCGCTGGGCGAGGATGTCGGCGCGATCCCCGAAGGCCTCTATCCCGGCGATTATCTGGTGCCGGTGGGGCAGGCGCTGGCCGCCGAATATGGCGACAAGTTCGTCGGCGCACCCGAAGCCGACTGGCTGGTCCTGTTCCGCACCTTTGCCGTCGCGAAGATGATGGACATGATCCGCAGCGATCTCGCGCTGCTGGGCATCCACCACGACATCTTCTCGTCGGAGGCGGAATTGCAGGCGGCAGGCAAGCCGGCCGAGGCCGAAGCCTGGCTGCGCGCGCATGACCTGGTCTATGATGGCGTGCTGGAAGCGCCCAAGGGCGAACTGCCCGACGATTGGGAGGCGGTGGAATTGCCGCTGTTCCGTTCGACCAGGTTTGGCGACGACCAGGATCGGCCGATCAAGAAGTCGAATGGCAGCTGGACCTATTTCGGCGCCGACATGGCCTATCATTTCCAGAAGGCCCAGACCGCCGATCAGCTAATCGACATCTGGGGCGCGGACCATGCCGGCACGGTGAAGCGCATCCAGGCCGCCGTCGCCGCCCTGACCGAGGGCAAGGCGCGGTTCGACGTGAAGCTGATCCAGATGGTCCGCCTGCTGCGCGATGGCGAGCCGGTGAAGATGTCCAAGCGCGCCGGCAATTTCGTGACGCTGGCCGATGTCGTGCGCGAAGTGGGCAAGGATGTCGTCCGCTTCACCATGCTGACGCGCAAGGCCGATGCCCAGATGGACTTCGATTTCGCCAAGGTGGTGGAAGCGTCGAAGGATAATCCGGTCTTCTATGTGCAATATGCCCATGCCCGTATTTCCTCGCTCGGCCGCCGTGCAGAGGAGGCCGGGATCGACCTTCCCGCGCCCGACCTGTCCCTGCTTGGGACGGCGGAGCTGAGCCTGGTGAAGCTGGCAGCGCAGTTCCCGCGCGTTGTCGAAGGATCGGCGCAGGCCCGCGAACCGCATCGTATTGCCTTCTATCTCAATGACTTGGCTTCGGCATTCCATGGCTGGTGGAATATGGGCAATGATGATCCGCGCGCGCGCGTCGTGCTGGCGGACGATCCGGCCCTCACCTCGGCCCGGCTTTTCTTGAGCCGCGGAATCGGGCAGATCATCCGCAACGGCCTTGCCCTGATGGGCGTGGTCGCGCTGACCGAAATGCAGTGAGCCGAGCGGAGTTTCGATAATGGGTGACTATGCACGTGGGCGACTTGACCTCGATGACGAGGACCGGCTGCCCTGGCTGGAACCTGCGCTCGACGAGGCGGATGAGGAGCGGATTTCGCCCTTGCGCCTGCTGGGCCTCATCATCCTGGGGCTGGTGCTGATCGGCGCGGTGGTTGCGGGCATGTGGTGGCTGCAGAACCGCAATGGCGGCGGCGCGGGCGAGGGGCAACTGATCGCCGCGCCGCAGGGCGACTACAAGATCGCGGCCAAGGAAGCGGACGCCAAGAAGTTCCAGGGCGAGGGCGATGCCAGCTTCGCCGCGAGCGAGGGCGTGGCCCGCGATGGCCAGATCGACCCGAGCCGCGTGCCCGAGGCGCCGATCACCCCGACCGGCGCTGCCCCCGCAGGCACCAAACCCGCTGTTCCCGCCAAGCCCGCGCAGAGCGTCACCGCCAAGGTCGAGGACGAGACCAGGGCCGCGCCCAAGGCCGCCGCGCCCAAGGCGGCCGGCAGCGGCGTCATCCAGTTGGGCGCCTATGGCAGCGCGTCGGGCGCCAAGGATGCCTGGGGGCGCCTGTCGAAGCGCTTTGCCTATCTGGCGCCGCTCGCCATGTCGGTCGAGCCGGCCGAAGTGGGCGGCAGCACCGTCTATCGTCTGCGCGCCAGCGCCGGCGGGCAGGCGGGCACCGTCTGCGGCAAGCTGAAGGTCGCGGGCGAAAGCTGCATCATCGTCAATTGACCCAAACAGGGCGCGGGCGTCGACAGCCCGCGCCTTAGTCATTAGCATCGGCGTCATGAAACCCGTCATCTTCGGCCTATCCGGCGAAACCCTGACCGCCGACGAGCGCGCCTTCTTTGCCGAGGCGCAGCCGGCCGGCTATATTTTGTTCAAGCGCAACATCGCCGATCGCGCGCAGGTGCGGGCGCTGACCGACGAATTGCGCGCGCTGCACGGGCGCGACGACCTGCTGATCATGATCGATCAGGAGGGCGGCCGGGTCGCGCGGATGCAGGCGCCGGTCTGGCCCAGCTTTCCCGCCGGCGCCGTGTTCGACCGCCTCTATGACATTGCGCCGTCCAGCGCGATCGCGGCGGCGCGGGCCAATGCGCGGGCTCTGGCGCTGACGCTGGCGGAGGTTGGCATCACGGTGGATGCGCTGCCACTGCTGGACGTGCGGCAGGCGGGCGCGAGCGACATCATGGGCGACCGGACGCTGGGCGCCGAGCCGATGCGCGTCGCGGCGCTTGGCCGGGCCGTGATCGAGGGGCTGGCCGACGGCAATGTCGTGGGCATCGTCAAGCATATGCCTGGCCATGGCCGGGCGCTGGTCGACAGCCATCTGGAACTGCCGGTCGTCCATGCCGGGACGGAAGAACTGGAAACCGACCTGGCGCCGTTCCGTGCGCTCAAGGACGCACCGATGGGCATGACCGCCCATGTCGTCTACACCGCCTGGGATGCCGACCGGCCGGCCAGCCTGTCGCCGATCGTGATCGAGGAGATTATTCGCCAGCGCATCGGCTTTGACGGGCTGCTGATGTCCGACGATCTCGACATGAAGGCGCTCAAGGGCTCGATTCCCGAACTGGCCGCCGGCGTGGTCGCGGCCGGGTGCGACCTGGCGCTCAATTGCTGGGGGCGGATGGACGATATGGTCGGCATTGCCAATCTGCTGCCGGAGATCACGCCGGCTGCGCGGGCGCGGCTCGATCGGGCGATGGCGTCGGCCCATGTCGCCGACCTGCCGCCGTTCGAGGAGTTGCTGGCGACCCGCGATACGTTGCTGGCGCTGGTTCCGGCCTGATCGCGGACGCGGGGGCGATGGACGATCTCTTCACCGCCCCGGCTGCGACGCCCGCCGAGGTCCTGACCGTCAGCTTCGAAAGCTGGGAGGGGCCGCTCGACCTGTTGCTGGCGCTGGCGCGGACGCAGAAGGTCGACCTGCGCGAAATCTCCATCCTGGCGCTGGTCGAGCAATATCTGGCCTATGTCGATGGCGCGCGGCAGTTGAAGCTGGAACTGGCGGCCGACTATCTGGTGATGGCGGCCTGGCTCGCCTATCTCAAATCGGCGATGCTGCTGCCCAAGGAAGCGCAGCCCGAGCCCAGTCCCGAGGAAATGGCGCTACGCCTGCAATTGCGGCTGCAACGGCTGCACGCCATGCGCGAGGCCGGCGCGCGGCTGATGGCCGGCGATCGAATCGGGCGCGACGTATTCGTCCGCCCCCGGCCCGAGGGGCTGCACATGGTGCGGCGGGCGAAGTGGAGCGCCAGCCTTTATGATCTGATCCAGGCCTATGGCCAGATCCGCGCGCGTAACCAGCCCGTGGTGCATATGGTCGCGGTGCGGCCGGTGATGACCCTGGACGAGGCGATCCAGCGGGTGAGTGCGCTGGTCGGATCGGCGCTCGACTGGACGGCCCTGGAATCCTTCCTGCCCGACGATCGCGACGGACCGATGGCGAAATCGGCGCTGGCCAGCAGCTTCGTGGCGATGCTGGAACTGGCCAAGCAAGGGCGGGTGGACATAAGGCAGGACGGAATATTCGAGCCGATCTATCTGCGGGCGGCGCTGTCGGGCGATCAATGGGAGCAGTTGCGGTGATCCGGGAGATGGATGATTTCGCGCGCGCGGTGGAGGCGGCCTTGTTCGCGTCGGAGGAGCCGCTGACGCCCGCCGAACTGCGCGCCCATGTCGGTGATGGCGGCGACCTGCCCGCGACGCTGGCCGGGTTGGCGCAGGATTATGCCGGGCGCGGCGTCAATCTGGTCGAGCGGGGCGGACGCTGGCATTTCCAGACGGCGGCCGACCTGGCGCATATCTTGCGGCGGGAACGGGACGAGACGCGCAAGCTGTCCCGCGCGGCGATGGAGACGCTGGCGATCATCGCCTATCATGAGCCGGTGAGCCGCGCGGAGATCGAGGCGATTCGCGGGGTTCAGGTGGCCAAGGGCACGCTGGATGTGCTGATGGAGGCCGGATGGGTGCGTCCGGTGGGGCGGCGCGAAGTGCCGGGTCGCCCGCTCATCTATGCGACCAGCGTAGAGTTTCTGTCACATTTTGGCCTTAGCAGCCGCCGGGACTTGCCGGGTCTGGACGATTTGCGGGCTGCGGGGTTGCTGGATCCGGTGGATTTGGCGCTGGAGGGTCTGGGCGGTCAATCCGTTCTGGAAAAGGATGAGGAAGAGGCCTAGAAAGGCCTCCTTTCAGGAGTATGTGAAAATGGGTTCTTTCTCGCTGATGCACTGGGTGATCGTGCTCCTGGTCGTCATGCTGCTGTTCGGTGGCGGCCGGATTTCCGGCCTGATGGGTGACGTGGCCAAGGGCATCAAGAGCTTCAAGAAGGGCATGGCCGACGACGAGGATGACGCGACGCCGGCAAAGCCCGCGACCCGGATCGAGGGTCATCGCGTGCCCGAACAGGATGCGCCGAGCGCAACCGAAGAAAAGACCAAGGCCTGATCTCTAACGCAGGCTGGTAGTCGCGCATGTTTGGCATCGATTCGACCGAATTTCTGGTGATCGTGATCATTGCGGTGATCGTGATCGGCCCGAAGGATCTTCCGCGCGCGCTCTACAAGGTGGGGCAGATCGTGGGGAAGGCCCAGGGCATGGCCCGGCATTTCCGCACCGGCATTGATGCCATGGTGCGGGAAGTCGAGCTGGAGGAACTGGAAAAGAAATGGGCCGAGCAGAATAAGCGCATCATGGCCGAGCATCCGCCCGAGACCCAGGTTTCCGAAACCCAGGTCATCGAGCATGCTTCGGCCAGCGATGCGCCCGCTGCTTCGGCTGTAGACGACAAGCCGCCTTATGTGGCGGAAGCGCCGGCGGCCCCCGCTGTCGATGCACCGCCCTATGTGGCGGAGGCCGCGCCGCCGCCGGTGGCGGACAAGCCGCCCTATGTCGCCGAGGAGCCGGTGGCGCCCAAGCAGGGGGATGCGGCGGCATGATCGGCGAGATTGACGACAGCAAGGCGCCCTTGCTGGACCATCTGATCGAGCTGCGCAGCCGCCTGCTCAAATGCGTCTATGCGCTGTTCATCACCGGGGGGATCTGTTTCTATTTCTCCGAACAGCTCTTTGCCATCCTGGTCCATCCGCTCAAGGAGGCCTTTGGCGACGCCGGCGGCAAGCTGGTCTATACCAAGCTCTACGAAGCCTTTTTCGTGCAGATCAAGATCGCGGCCTTCGGTGCGTTCTGCCTGTCCTTCCCGATCATCGCCAACCAGCTCTGGGCGTTCGTCGCGCCGGGCCTGTATGCGAAGGAAAAGAAGGCGCTGCTGCCGTTCCTGATCGCCACGCCCTTCCTGTTCGCGCTGGGCGCGAGCCTGGCCTATTTCGTGGTGATGCCGACCGCCTTCCATTTCTTCCTGGGCTATCAGGGGGATGCAAGCGGGCTGCAGATCGAGGCGCTGCCGAGCGCGGACAGCTATCTGGGCCTGGTGATGCAGTTCATCCTGGCCTTTGGCATCTGTTTCCTGTTGCCGGTGCTGCTGATGCTGCTCAACCGGGCCGGCTTCGTGTCGCGCGACCAGCTCAAAGGCATGCGCCGCTACATGATCGTCGGCGCCTTCATCCTGGCCGCGGTGCTGACCCCGCCGGATGTGGTGTCGCAGCTGATGCTCGCCATCCCGCTGCTGCTGCTCTACGAAATCACGCTGGTCGCGATCTGGTTCACCGATCGCAGCCAGGCGAAACGGGCCGCCGCAGAAGCGGCGGCAGAGGAAGTTTCCGCATAAGAAAAGGCCCGCGAAACGCGGGCCTTTTTATCTGATCAGTTGGCCGACTTCTCGACGGCCTTGCCGGCGCTCTGCACGTCCCTGCCAGCGCCTTCCACCGTGTTGCAGGCGGATACCAGCAGCGAGCCGGTGAGCAGCAGGGCGGTGACGATTGTCTTGGTCATCGGTTTCTCCTTCCGAAATTCGGCCGACCGCATGGCGAGCCATATCGGTGACCGCTGGAGAACACGCCTGGACGGGAAGGGTTCCGCCGGCTGACGCTGGTTCGACGATGAGGGAGGGTGGCCCGAAAAAGTCTGAGCCCGGAACGCGTCGGGGGGGGGGATGATGCGTTCCGGGCTCATATTTTTTGGATAGCAAGAGCGGGGGGCAAAAGATTTGCTATCCGAAATGCAGAACGAGCGGCAAAGCGGGTGGTTCCCGATTTCCGCTCCTGATCGCGAATTTTAATTGCCCTTGTTTTCAGGCATTTCGCTGGTTGATTGGATATTAACCTAAAATAATCTCCCCAGGCGAGCGCAAAAAGATGGTGCGGTTCAACCGAGCGGCCGGCCGCTGTTGCGATATTCGGGACGGATCGTCGATTCCGGCAGATTGTCGATCGGCGCGGCAAGGGGCGCTGCGGGCGCGGGCTGCGTCGCCGGCGTGGAGGGCGCGACCGTCGGCAGGGGCACATAGGCGGTTGCCGGTCCCGCGCTCATCAGTTCGACGGGCGTCACCGGCTGGACCGGCCAGATCCGGCGGGCAGGGCCGGATATCAGTTCGCGCCCCGCATAGGCGTCGCCGAAGGCGGCGGGCGTGCCGTTGAAGCCCATGCCGCGATAGAAAATATGGGCGCCGATCACGGCAACCGGCTGCAGCGTGGCGGACCAGGCCGGGCGGACGGCCAGCGTATGATAATGGGTGGCAAGGCCCACCGGGGCATAGGCTTTGCCCGACAGCGCCTGCTGCGCGATGCCGCGCGCGCGGACCCAGGCGACGGCGTTGGGCAGGCGGGCCATGGCGCCATCGCAGCTGAAGGTGAACTGGCAGTGGAAGTCGGTGCGTTCCGACCCCTGGTAGACCACGCCGCAGACGCTGTTGGGCCAGAGCGGGCTGCGCACGCGGTTCAATACCACCTGCGCCACGGCGCGCTGGCCCTCCTCCGGCTCATTCCCGGCTTCATAATAGATGGCCGATGTCAGACAGTTGAGCGCGCGATAGCTGTCGGTTGCGGTGAGGCCGCGGAAGATGGTCGCGGGGGCGGTCTTCACCTCGGCCAGGCCCATGACATGCGGGCTCTGGATGGTTAGCGCGCCGGGGGCGGGATCAAAGGCGCCTTCGGCATAGAAGAAGGCGGAGCCGGGGAAATTGGCGCCCGCCTGTTCGGCTGGGCCGGGGCCATGATGATCCTCGGCCAGCATGTCGAGCGGCGCGGCGGTGATGAGATGCGGCACGACCAGCACCGCAAGCGCCACCGCGCCCAGGCCGCCATGCCAGATCCATCGTTCCTGTTGTCGCGAAAGCCGCATCATCCAGCCGGTATCGAGCGGGCCCGATTGCCGCGCGGCCTTGGCCATAGCCGATTTTCCTTTCCAATTCCTCCACGGAATCGGGTCGGCCCCGGATCGGGGGCGGGCAACCGGCGCGCAAAGCCGGGGCAAACCGGCTCTTTTCGTGGTGCAGCATTCCCTTGCTTGGCAAGCACGTATCGGCTCCGCTATGCGGGGTGCATGCTGCTCCAGAAAGATAGCCTCGCCCTGATCGGTAATACCCCGATGGTGCGTCTCGCCGGTCCGTCCGAAGCCACCGGATGCGATATCTACGCCAAGTGCGAATTCGCCAATCCCGGCGCGTCGGTGAAGGATCGCGCCGCCCTGTTCATCGTCAATGATGCCGAGGAGAAGGGGCTGCTGAAGCCCGGCGGCACGATCGTCGAGGGGACGGCCGGTAATACCGGCATCGGCCTGGCGCTGGTCGCCAATGCCAAGGGGTACAAGTCGATCATCGTCATGCCCGAGACGCAGAGCCGGGAAAAGATGGACACGCTTCGCGCGCTGGGCGCGGAACTGGTGACGGTGCCGGCGGCGCCCTATTCCAACCCCGGTCATTTCGTCCACACCTCGCGCCGCCTAGCGGAGGAAACGGAAGGCGCGATCTGGGCCAACCAGTTCGACAATATCGCCAATCGCAAGGCGCATATCGTCGGCACGGCCGAGGAAATCTGGACCCAGATGGAAGGCCGGATCGACGGCTTCATCTGTGCGGCCGGCACCGGCGGCACGATCGCGGGCGTGGGCCTCGGCCTCAAGGCGCATGACGAGAATATCGTCATCGGCCTCGCCGATCCCCATGGCGCGGCGCTCTATAATTACTACGCCCATGGCGAGTTGAAGGCCGAGGGCAATTCGGTCGCTGAAGGCATCGGCCAGGGGCGCATCACCGCCAATCTGGAAGGCGCGCCGATCGACACCCAGTTCCGCATTTCCGACGAGGAAGGGCTGGAGTGGGTCCGCCGCCTGCTGGCCGAGGAGGGGCTGTGCCTGGGTCTGTCGTCGGGCATCAATGTCGCGGGTGCCGTTGCGCTCGCGAAACAGCTTGGGCCGGGCAAGAAAATCGCGACAATCCTGTGCGATACCGGCTTCCGCTATCTGTCGACCCTCTACAACCGGCAGTGGCTCGAATCGAAGGGCTTGACGATATTCCCCTGGCTCGCGCACAATTGACGGGCCGACACGGGTCGCGGCGGCATAAAATAGAGCATGTTCATGGCTGATCATTCCCGCCGACAGGAGGGGTTGCAGCGCGTTCAGATAGGGCTGACCGGCCTGGCAGGCGTTGTCCTGCTGGTCGGGCTGGCGAACATCGTCATCGACAAGGCGCGGGTGGACGATATTGCGTCCGCGCCGCCGGCCGTGCCGACGATCGACGTCAATGCCGCTGTCGCCGCCACCACGCCCAAGGAGCCGCTCGCCGAACTGGGGGTGCAACCCGCGCCGGAAATGGCGCCGATCGTCCCCGATCTGCAGCCCGATCCCAAGATCCGCAAGCCGATGGACCAGGAACCCACGCCGCAGACGCCCTGACGGGCGATGATGTCGTTCGTTCGCTGTCTTTCGCGATTGCTCACCCTGTTGCTGCCGGCGACGCTGATGCTGCTCGCCGGTTTAGCGGTTGCCTGGCGCACGGGGCAGGCAGACCCCTGGTGCTGGGGCTGGCCGGCGCTGCTGTTGCTCGTGCCGACGGGGTGGTGGCTGGCGCGGCACGACTTTCTGCATGCACTGTGGGTGGGGCTGGGTGGTGCCGGGATGGCGCTGCTCTTCTGCGCATTGGCTGCTGCACGCATTTCTGACCCCTGGGCCATGATCGGCTTGCTGCTGCTGGCACTGGCCGCGGCCGCTGGTGGCGCGTTGCTGTGGCAGCGGCGCTGGTTGTCGGCATGTATCGCATTGGCCGCGGCGCTGCTGCTGCTCGGCGTCGGGCCGGCCCGTCCCATTTCCTCCCAGCCTGATCGTCCGCTGCTCGCCGTCATCACCGCGCTGCCGCTCTTCTGGGAAGAGGGGGGGGCTGGGACAAGGCGGGACGCGCCGATCGTGACGCTGCTGCGCAGCCGGTTCGAGGTGCGGCCGATCGATGATGTGCGGGCACTGGCCGCATCCGGCGCCCCCGTCCTGCTGCTGGCGCAGCCCCGACCGATGACGCCGCAGGCGCTGGTCGCGCTTGATCGCTGGGTCCGGGATGGTGGCCGGTTGCTGCTGCTCACCGATCCGCGTCTGCGCTGGCCGTCCGATCTTCCGCTGGGTGACCGGCGCCGGGCGCCGATGGTCGGCACGCTTGGTCCCTTGTTGGCGCATTGGGGTGTGCGGGGCGGGGCCGTGCGAGACCAGGAAATACGCCATTTCCTGCCCGATGGGCGGCTTTTGACGATGGCCGGGATGCAACCCCTGTCATCGGGCGGGCAGGTGGCGGCTGTTCCGCTGCCGCTGAGGATCGGGCGCGGGGAGGTGCTGCTGCTGGGCGACGCGGACCTGATCGACGACCGGCTGTGGCTGGCCGATCCGGCGCGGCCGCTCGATCTGCGCGCCTGGAGCGCCGATACGCCGGCGCTGGTGGCGCAATGGCTGGGGGCGGAGATGCCGGATGGCCGTCGCTGGATGCGGGATGTCGCGGATGTCCGGCTGGGGCTGCGATCGGCGCTTCTGGCTGGGACAGGCTGGGCGATACTGGGTCTGATGCTGCTGCGCCGTCGTTCCGGGCGGAATGGAATGAGAACAAAAAGTGAAAATAAGCTGGTGAAAGGAGGAAAAAACGGTTAATCCCGTTTCTGACCGGCTTTTCCCAGCTTCACCCAACATTTCCCTTTGCAGGCCGCCTCATGCTTGGTAGATATTCCAACATTGGGGTTAGTCAGGCTTTGCGAGAGTCTTGCGCCGGGATTCGAAAACGCGATTCCGGCGACGGGAAGCCTGCGCCCTGCTTAAAAGGGGCGAATTTCCAGCGTGTCGGACGTCATTCTCTATTCGGGCAACGCGTTCAGCGTCGCGGACGGCAAGGGCCGTTTCGTGCTGCCCCTGGAGATGCGCCGCCAGGTGAAGCTGGCGAGCAGCGGCGAAAACCGTCTGTGCCTGTCGGTCCATATGGACAATGGCTGCGCCACCGGCTTCGGCCTGTCCCACAAGCTGTTCCTGTTCGAGGAAGTGAATGAGCTGGAGCGCGAGGCGCGCGCCGCCAATCGCCCGTTCAATGGTGACCTGGAGCGCGAGAATCGCCTGGGCACGATCGAGGACGTGAATTTCGACGAGGGTGGCCGCTTCTTCCTGCACCCCGATATCAAGGAAGAGGCCGGTATCACCGACGTCGTGTTCTTCTATGGCGTTGGCCGTTATTTCCAGATCTGGAAGCCCGAGGCGCTGGTCGAAAGCCCGGATCGCCCTGCGCTGATCCGCAACAAGGTGCGCCGCTGGCTGGAACAGCGCGCAGCGGAGGGCGGCAAGTGAGCGCCGCGCCGCATATCCCTGTCCTCCTGACCGAAGTGCTCGATGCGCTCGCCATTACCCCAGGCGAGCGACATGTCGACGGCACCTTCGGCGCGGGCGGCTATTCCAGCGCCATGGCGGCAGCTGGCGCGCAGGTCTTTGCCTTTGATCGCGACCCCGATGCGATCCGGGAAGGGCAGGCCCTGGCCGATGAAAAGGGTATCACGCTGATCCCCGGCGAATTTTCGCGGATGGAGGAGCTGCTGGCCGAACGTGGCGTCAGCAGCGTGTCGGGCATCACGCTGGATATCGGCGTGTCGTCGATGCAGCTCGACCGGCCTGAACGCGGTTTCTCCTTCCAGGCGGACGGCCCGCTCGACATGACGATGAGTCAGGGCGGCATGAGCGCGGCCGATTTCCTCAACACCGCCGCGGAAGAGGATATTGCCGACGTCATCTATCGCTATGGCGAGGAGCCGCGTTCGCGCCGGGTTGCCCGCGCGATCGTCGATGCGCGGCCGCTGGAGCGGACCGGGCAGCTTGCTGCCGTGGTGCGCCGGGCGCTGGGCTACAAGCCGCATGACAAGAAGGATCCCTCGACCCGCACTTTCCAGGCGATCCGCATCCATGTGAATCGCGAACTGGAGGAGCTCGAGCGCGCGCTCGAAGCGGCGGAAGCGCTGCTGGAGCCGGGCGGCCGCCTTGCGATCGTGACCTTCCACAGTCTGGAGGACCGCATCGTCAAGCAGTTCCTGCGCAAGCGCAGCGGCAGCGAGGCGGGCGGATCGCGTCACCTGCCCGAGAAGAAGGCCGAGGCTGCGCCTGCATTCGAAAAGCCCGCCAAGGCCGTAAAGCCTGGCGAAACGGAACTGGCGCGCAATCCGCGTGCCCGTTCCGCCACCCTGCGCAGCGCCGTGCGGACCGGCGCCCCTGTTGCCAATGCCCATCGGAGTGCCCGGCCATGATCGCGGTCAAGAGATTGCAGAGCCTGATCTGGGTGTTGCTGGTCGCGCTGGGCGCGCTCGGCGCCTATCTCGTCTCCTTGAAGGTCGCGACCGAGCGCAATGACGTGATGCGGGTGCGGATGCAGATCGCGCAGGCGCGCGGCGATATCCGCTATCTGGAAACCGAGTTCAGCGCCCGCGCCAGCATGCGCCAGCTGGAGCGGTGGAACCAGGACGATTTCATGTATGCGACGCCGACCGCCGGCCAGTATCTGGCGGGCGAACAGGCGCTGGCGCATCTGGATGGCGTCCAGCCCAATGGCCCGGACTATGTCGCACCGCCGGTGATGGTGGCGATGGTCGAGACGCCGGCCGATCTGCCGTCCGCGCCGCAGGCCGCGCCGGCCAGCCCCGCCGCCAGCCAGATCCGCAGCGATATCGCCGTGATCCGCGAGGCGCATGCCGCCGACAATGTCGAGAAGCTGGCCAAGCCCGCCGCGCCGGTGAAGCTGGCCGAACAGCGTGCCAAGGCCGACGCGGACGTGTCGCGGCCCAATCCGGTCGCGCGCCGGGCCGAGCGCATGGCGATGCTGGACGCCAAGCTGCTGGACGACAGCACCATGGGTGACCTCAGTGCGCGTGCGGCGCGCGAGCGAAAGGGAGGCCGCTAATGGCCACGATCATCGTCCAGCCGGGCGGCGCCCGTGCCGGGCGGCAGCGGGTCAACCTGACGGCAATCGCGCATAATCGCCTGATGTTGCTGTTGATCCTGTTCATGATGATCACGGCCGTGCTGATCCTGCGTCTGACCTGGGTCGGCATTTTTGCGAGCGGCAACGGCAATGGCGATGGATTGTCGGGCTTCACCCCGGCGCGCGCGGACATTGTTGACCGCAATGGCGTGCCGCTGGCGCGGACCATGGACGCCTATTCGATCGCGGTGCGCCCGTCCAAGCTGATCGGTGATCCCGACGAGCTGGCGCGCAAGCTGCACGAAATCTTCCCGGATGAGTCCGAGGCAGTCTTCGCCAAGAAGCTGAGGGGGCGCGGCTGGGCCTATCTGCGCCGCCGTGCGCTGCCCGAGGAAGTGGCGGCGGTGAACGCGCTGGGCGAGATCGGCATCGAATTTCCGCGCGAGAAGGAGCGCCTCTATCCCCAGCGCACGCTGGCCGCGCATATTCTCGGCTTTGCGCCCAATGCCGAGGGCAAGGGCGGCATGGGCGTGGAGGCTGCGTTCAATGATCGGATGATCGATCCGGCGCAGCGTAGCCGGCCCTTCGCCATGTCGATCGACAGCCGGGTGCAGGGCGCGCTGGAAAGCGAGCTGTATGCCCAGTTGGTCCAGACACGGGCCAAGGGCGCCGGTGGCATTATCCTGGACGTCAATACCGGCGAAGTGATCGCCATGGCATCGATCCCGGTGTTCGATCCCAACAAGCTGCAAAATTATGCCGGCAAGCGCTGCTCCGAATCGCCGCTCTGCAACCATATGGTGCAGGCCCGCTATGAGCTGGGTTCGGCGTTCAAGCCGCTGTCGATCGCGGCGGCCATGGATGCGGGCGTCGTGACATCGATGAGCAAGCGCTATGACGCGACCGCGCCGCTGGCCGTTGGCGGCTTCCGCATCAAGGACGACCACTCGCTTGGCCGCTGGATCAACGTGCCGGAAATCCTGGTCCACAGCTCCAACATCGGTACCGCCCGGATCGCCGACGAAATGGGCGCCGCGCCGCTGCAGAAGCTGTTCCGCAGCCTGGATTTCGACCAGCGTGCGCCGATCGAGTTCAATGAGCGTGCCGGTGGCCTGTGGCCGACCAATTGGGGCCGGATCACCAGCATGACCACGTCCTACGGCCATGGCATCGCGGTGACGCCGCTGCATCTGGCGGCGGCCTATGCGGCGCTGGTCAATGGCGGCATCTGGCGCCCGGCGACGATCCGCAAGCTCAAGGCCGATGAAGTGCCCGAGGGGCGCCGGGTCTTTTCCGCCGCGACCAGCGCGCGCATGCGCCAGCTGTTGCGGATGATCGTGTCGGCGGGTACAGGGCGTAGCGCCGACGCCAAGGGATTCCGGGTGGGCGGCAAGACGGGTTCCGCTGAAAAGCCCCAGGAAGGGCGCTACAACAAGACTTCGCTGGTGACGACTTTCGCTTCCGCCTTCCCGATGGACAATCCCCGCTATGTGGTTCTCGTCACGATGGACGAGGCGACGGGCCAATATGGCCTGCGCACCGCTGCATGGACGGCGGCGCCAGTGGTGAAGCGGGTGGTGGAGCGCACCGGGCCGATGCTTGGCGTAATGCCGGACGAGCGGCGGGACGTGGATATTTCGGATTTGATGCCGCTGTTGCACGGCGACAAGGAGACAGAGTGATGCGCCTCGGGTCGCTAATCGAGGAGCTGGGCGTCGAGGTCGGTGGCAACACCGGCCTCGACACGTCCGTGACGGGTTTTGCCATCGACAATCGCAAGGTTGCGCCGGGCACCATCTTCGGTGCCTTTCAGGGCCTGCGCGTCAATGGCGAGGATTTTATTGCCGACGCGGTGAAGGCGGGCGCGGTCGCGATCGTCGCCCGGCCGGAGGCGAAGGTCGAGGGCGCGGTGCATATCGCCGACGCCAATCCCCGCCGCCTGTTCGCGCAACTGGCCGCGCGCTATTTCGCGCCATTCCCTGATGTGACCGTCGCCGTCACCGGCACCAATGGCAAGACCAGCACGGTCGAACTGGCGCGCCAGTTGTGGCGAATGCTGGGCCACAAGTCGGCCTCGATCGGGACGCTGGGCGTCACCACCTCGGTCGATCAGGTGTCGACTGGCCTCACCACGCCGGACATCGTCACTTTCCTCGCCAACATGTCGGGCCTCAAGCGCGAGGGCATCACCCATGCCGCGTTCGAGGCGTCGAGCCATGGCCTCGACCAGTATCGCACCGAGGGGCTGCCGGTTGCGGCCGGCGCCTTCACCAACCTGTCGCGCGATCATCTCGATTATCATGGCGACATGGACAGCTATTTCGACGCCAAGATGCGCCTGTTCGACGAAGTCGTGGGCGACGGCGGCGCGGCCGTGATCTGGGCCGACGATGAATGGTCGGACAAGGCGATCCAGCGGGCTACGAAGCGGGGGCTTCGTGTGCTGAGCGTCGGGGTGCAGGGGCAGGCATTGCGTCTTGCCAACCGCACCCCGACCCAGTTGGGCCAGACGCTGGAAATCGAAGCCGATGGCAAGCTCTACAAGGTCAATCTGCCGCTGATCGGTGCCTATCAGGCGGCCAATGCGCTGACGGCGGCCGGTCTGGTCATCGCGACCGGCGGCGATACCGCTAAGGTTCTGGAATTGCTGGGGCGGGTTCAGCCGGTGCGCGGCCGTCTGGAACGCGCGGTCATCAGCAAGGCGGGCGCGCCCGTCTATGTCGACTATGCCCATACGCCCGACGGCCTGCGCGCCGCGATCGAGGCACTGCGTCCCCATACCAGGGGCAAGCTGATCGCGCTGTTCGGCGCGGGTGGCGATCGCGATGCCGGCAAGCGTCCGCTGATGGGCAAGGTCGCGGCGGATCTGGCCGACCATGTCATCGTGACCGACGACAATCCCCGTTCGGAAGAACCCTCCGCGATCCGCGCCGCCGTGATGGCGGGCGCGCCGGGGGCGGAGGAAATTGGCGGGCGCCGCGCGGCGATCGCCGCCGCCATCGGCCAGGCGGGGGGCGACGATATCGTCCTGCTCGCCGGCAAGGGGCATGAGCAGGGCCAGATCATCGGCGACCGGGTGCTACCCTTTGACGATGTCACCGTGGCACGGGAGTGCGCGGGTTGAGCGATCTCTGGACCTCGGCCGAGATCGCAGACGCTACGGGCGGCGCCGTGTCGGCGCCGTTCGCCGTTTCTGGCGTCGCCTTCGACAGTCGCGAGGTGGGCGCGGGCGACCTGTTCGTCGCGATGAAGGGCGAAACGACCGACGGCCACAAGTTCGTAGACAAGGCCTTTGCCCAGGGCGCGGCCGGCGCGATCGTCAGCGAACCGGTCGATTATCCCCATGTGCTGGTGGCCGACAGTGCCGCCGCGCTGGAGGCGCTGGGCCGTGCATCGCGCAAGCGCAGCAACGCGAAGATCATCGGCGTGACCGGCTCGGTCGGCAAGACCGGCACCAAGGAAGCGCTGTTCCATGCCCTTGAACGGGCCTGTCCGGGCGGCGTCCATCGGTCGGTCAAAAGCTATAACAACCATGTCGGCGTGCCGCTGAGCCTGGCGCGGATGCCGCGCGATGCGGCCTATGGCGTGTTCGAAATGGGCATGAACCATGCCGGCGAACTGGCTGCGCTGACACGGCAGGTACGCCCGAACGTGGCGATCGTCACCGCCATCGCGCCGGCCCATATCGAATTTTTCGGGACCGAGGAAAAGATCGCCGAAGCCAAGGCCGAGATTTTCGAAGGTCTGGAGCCGGGCGGCACCGCTGTCATTCCCTATGACAGCCCGCATGTCGCGACCCTCTATGGCAAGGCGGAGCGTCATGCCGATCATATCCTGACCTTCGGCTTCAGCCCGGAGGCGGATATTTTCGTGCGCGATACGGTGCCGGCGCCGGGTGGCGGCACGCTGGTGACCGCTGCGCTGCCGGGGGTGGAGCTTTGCTTCACCGTCGGCGCGCCGGGCGACCATTGGGTGTCCAATTCGCTCGCCGTGCTGGCCGCGGTCGAGGCGCTGGGCGGCGATCTGGCCGCTGCGGGCCTGGCGCTGGCGGAAATGCCGGGTCTGCCCGGACGCGGCGCGCGCCGCATCCTGCCGGTGGCGGGTGGCGAAGCGCTGCTGATCGACGAAAGCTATAACGCCAACCCCTTGAGCATGGCGGCGACGCTCAAGCAATTGGGGCGCGAGCAGGCCGACCGCCGCATCGCCGTGCTGGGTGGCATGCGCGAACTGGGCAGCCGCAGCACCGAACTGCACGCCGCACTCTCGCAACCGTTGAGCGAGAATGGCGTCGACTATGCGATATTGGTGGGCGAGGAGATGGCGCCGCTGGCCGACGCCCTTGGCGGCCTCGTCGCCTTCGACCATGTGCCGGACGCCGCGTCGGCCACCGATCTGATCAACAAGGAAATGCGTGCGGGTGACGCGATCCTGGTCAAGGGCTCCAATGGCATCGGGCTGTCCCGCCTGGTCGCCGCCCTTGGCGATGCCGCCCGCGACGGAGATAAAGACTGATGCTGTACTGGCTTGCCCAGACCCTGGATTTTGCGGGGGCCTTCAACCTCATCCGCTACCTGTCCTTCCGGGCGGGGGCGGCGATTGCGACCGCGCTGATCATCGGCCTCGTCATCGGCCCCAAATTCATCGGCTGGCTGCGCGTGCGCCAGGGCAAGGGGCAGCCGATCCGCAGTGACGGGCCGCAGAGCCATCTGGCCAAGCGCGGCACGCCGACCATGGGCGGCCTGATGATCCTGACCTCCATGGTTGTATCGGTGCTGCTGTGGATGGACCTGTCCTCCACCTATGTCTGGGCCTGCCTGTTCGTGACGCTGGGTTTCGGCGCGATCGGCTTCCTCGACGATTATGACAAGGTGACCAAGGCCAGCCACAAGGGGCTGTCGGCCAAGATGCGCCTGGCCTTCGAGTTCCTGATCGCCGGTTTCGCCGCCTGGATGATCGTCAACCAGCATGGCAACACCGCGCTCTACGTGCCCTTCTACAATGGGCCTGCGATCGAGCTTGGGCCTTTCTATTTCCTGTTCGCCGCCTTCGTCATCGTCGCCTTCGGCAATGCGGTGAACCTGACCGACGGGCTCGATGGCCTCGCCACCATGCCGGTCATCATCGCCTGCATGGCGTTCATGGCGATCGTCTATCTGGTCGGTCGCGCGGACTTCGCCACCTATCTGGGCATCCCGCATGTGCCGGGCGCGGGCAACCTCACCATATTGTGCGGGGCGATCATCGGCGCGGGGCTGGCCTTCCTCTGGTTCAACGCGCCGCCGGCTGCCGTCTTCATGGGCGATACCGGCAGTCTGGCGCTGGGCGGGACGATCGGCGTGATCGCGGTCACCGCCCATCATGAAATCGTGTTGGGCGTCGTCGGCGGCCTGTTCGTGGTCGAGGCACTGTCGGTCATCATCCAGGTCTTCTTCTACAAGCGGACCGGCAAGCGCGTGTTCAAGATGGCGCCGATCCACCATCATTTCGAACAGCTTGGCTGGGCCGAGCCGACCGTGGTGATCCGCTTCTGGATCATCTCCTTCGTGCTGGCACTCGCCGGCCTTGCCACGCTGAAGCTGAGGTAAGCGGATGATCGTTTCGCAGGCCTTCAAGGGGAAGACCTACGCCGTATTGGGGCTGGCCCGTTCGGGGCTGGCCACGGTCGAGACGCTCGTCGCCAGCGGCGCGCGCGTCGTCGCCTGGGACAGTCGCGAGGAAGCGCGGGCGGCGGTCGCCGACAAGGCGGAGCTGGGCGACCCGATGGAGATCGACCTGGCCGGTTTCGACGGCATCGTCGTGTCGCCGGGCGTGCCGCTCAACAAGCATCCGATCGCGATGCGCGCGAAGATCGCCGGCGTGCCGATCATCGGCGACATTGAACTGTTCGCGCTCGCCCGGCCGACGCTGCCACCGCACAAGGTCGTCGGCATCACCGGCACCAACGGCAAGTCGACCACGACCGCGCTGATCCATCACATCATCGAGCAGGCGGGCTTCCCGGCGCGGATGGGCGGCAATATCGGCCTGCCGATCCTGGGCCAGGAGCCGCTGGAGCCGAACCTGCATGGCGTGGGCATCTATGTGCTGGAACTGTCCAGCTATCAGATCGACCTCACCCACAGCCTCGACTGCGATGTCGCCGTGCTGCTCAACATCACGCCCGACCATCTTGATCGCTACAACGGCTTTGACGGCTATGTCGCGTCGAAGGCGCGGCTGTTCGCCATGCAATCGGCCGACCATGTCGCGGTGATCGCGACCGAGGATGAGCCGAGCCGTGGCATCGCCGCATCGGCCCCGGCGCAACTGCGCGAAGTGAAGGCCGCCGATATCGATCCGGAGGCTCAGCTTGGCTGGCCATCGCTGCAGGGGCCGCACAATGCCCAGAATGCCGCGGTCGCGATCGCCGTCGGCCGGGCATTGGACATTGACGACGCGACCATCATGGCCGCGCTCGCCAGCTATGCCAGCCTGCCGCACCGGATGCAGGCGGTGGGAACGCATAATGGCGTGCTCTATGTCAATGACAGCAAGGCGACCAACGCCGCCTCGACCGCGCCGGCGCTGGGCGCCTGGCCGGCCAGGGATGGCAAGCCGCGCATCCACTGGATTTTGGGCGGCGTCGCCAAGTCCGACAATCTGGATGAATGCGCGCCTTATTATGGCAATATCGCCCATGCCTATACCATCGGTGAGGCGGGCCACATGTTTGCCGACCTGTTGCGGCCGCACATGGCGGTCGATGACAGCGAGATGTTGAGCGCCGCCGTCCGTCGCGCCGCGCGCATCGCCCAGCCGGGCGATGTCGTGCTGTTGTCGCCGGCCTGCGCCAGTTTCGACCAGTTCCGGGATTTCGAGGCGCGCGGCGATGCCTTTGCCGCGGCCGTGAACGCACTGGAATAGAACGCACTGGAATAGGCAGGGCGATCGGGGGCAACGGGATGGATAGCGAGGGACGTAAGGGCATGTTCAGGGCGGGCGAACTGGTGAAGGGCTTCAAGACCCGCACCGTGCCGCGCGAGCGTACCGCGCTGGCCATCTGGTTCTGGGAAATCGACCGGGTGCTGCTGTCGCTGATCGTCGCGCTGATGGCGATCGGGCTGGTCGCCGTGGCCGCCGCATCGCCGGTGGCCGCGATCGACCGCTCGACCGCGCAGGTGGCGGTCAATCCGCTGATCTATTTCTATCGCCAGCTGATGTGGGTGTTCATCGGCCTGCCGATCATGCTGGTCATCTCCATGCTGCCCCGGCCACAGGCGCGGCGGCTGGCGATCTTCCTGGCCGTCTTCTTCTTCCTGATGCTGCTGTTCGTGCCGTTGCTGGGTTCCACCGTGAACGGCGCCAAGCGCTGGATCGACCTGCCGGGCTTCCGCTTTCAGCCCTCGGAATTTCTGAAGCCCGTCTATGTCGTGACGCTGGCCTGGCTGCTGTCGCTGCGCGCCAAGGACCAGAGCCTGCCGGTGATGCCGCTCACGGGCGCGATGACGCTGCTGATCGCGGCGATCCTGATGAAGCAGCCGGACTTTGGCCAGACGGTCATCTTCCTGGCCTGCTGGGGCGTGCTGCTGATGCTCTCGGGCCTCGAAATGCGCTGGATCGCCATGCTGGGCGGGCTGGCGCTGGCGGGGCTGGTCGCGGTCTACATGTTCTATGAAAATGGCCGGCAGCGCATCAACGACTTCCTGGGCATCGGTGTCCAGATGGATACCGGCCCGGACCAGACGGACCTGGCGTTCCGCACCATCACCCATGGTGGTTTCACCGGCGTCGGGCCGGGCGGCGGCCAGAACAAGTTCCGTCTGCCCGAAGCCCATACCGACTATATCTTCTCGGTGATCGGGGAGGAGTTCGGCCTGCTCGCCTGCATCGCCATTGCCTGTGTCTATCTGGCGATCGTCGTGCGCGTGCTGCTGCGCCTGCTGGACGAGGAGGATAATTTCACCATCCTCGCCGCCGCCGGCCTCACCACCCAGTTCGGGCTGCAGGCGATCATCAATATGGGCGTCAATGCGCAGATTTTTCCGTCAAAGGGCATGACGCTGCCCTTTATCAGCTACGGTGGCTCCTCTATGCTCGCGCTTTGTATCGGCGTCGGCCTGCTGCTCGCATTCACGCGGCGCAACCCCTTCATGGGTCGGCACACGGTCGTCAAATGGAGTGGTCGATGAGCATTTCCCGTCACTTCGTCCTCGCCGCCGGCGGGACGGGTGGTCATATGATTCCCGCGCATGCGGTGGCAGAGGAACTGATGGCGCGCGGCCATCATGTCGCCCTCGTCACCGATGAACGCGGCGCCAAGATTCCCGGCATCTTCGATAAGGCGCAGGTCCATGTCATGCCGGCGGGCCGCATGACCAAGAATCCGGCGAGCTGGCCCGGCGCCCTGAAGGCGATCCTGGCCGGCCGCGCGATGGCCCGTCGGCTCAACGACACGTTCAAGCCGACCGCCGTGGTCGGCTTTGGCGGCTATCCCGCCATGCCTGCTTTGCTGGGCGCGCTGGCGGACGGCATCCCGACCGCGATCCACGAACAGAATGCGGTGCTGGGCCGGGTCAACCGCCTGCTCGCCGGTCGGGTCGACGCGATCGCCACCGCCTATCCGGTGGTCGAGCGCTTGAAGGACAAATATGCCGGCAAGGTGCATCTGGTCGGCAATCCGGTGCGCGAGGAAGTGAAGGCGCTGCGCGACGAGGAATTTCCTGCGCTGACCGACGAGAGCGTGTTCCGCGTGCTGGTGATCGGTGGCAGCCAGGGGGCAAGCATCCTGTCGAGCGTCGTCCCCGAAGGGCTGTCGATGCTGCCGATCGCGCTGCGCCGCCGCCTTCAGGTGACGCAGCAGTGCCGTGCCGAGGATATCGAGCGCGTCCGCGCCACCTATGCCGAGATGGAAATTCCGGCCGATCTCGCCACCTATTTCAACGACGTGCCCGAAAAGCTCGGCTGGTCGCACCTGATGATCGCGCGGGCAGGGGCATCGACCCTGGCCGAGCTGACCTGTGCCGGCCGTCCCGCCATCCTGGTGCCGCTGCCCAGCGCCATGGACGATCATCAGACCGCCAATGCGCGCGAGATGACCGAGGCTGGTGGCGCCCGCACCATCCCCCAGTCGCGCTTCACCGCCGTGGAGCTGGCCAAGCAGATGCAGAAGATGGCGCTGGAACCCGGCGCCCTGCAAAATGCCGCCAAGCGCGCCCGTGCCTGTGGCCGCCCGGATGCGGCGCGCGATATGGCAGACCTGCTCGAAAGCATCGGCCCCGCGCCGATCATGAATGACCCGCTTCGCGTCGGCCCCACGCCGACCACGCTCAATCTCCAGGGAGTTCCCGCATGAAGGGTGTCGGCACCGACATCGGCACGATCCATTTCATCGGCATTGGCGGCATCGGCATGTCCGGTATCGCCGAAGTCATGCATAATCTGGGTTACAAGGTTCAAGGATCCGACGTCGCCGAGGGCTATGTCGTGGAAGGGCTGCGCGCCAAGGGCATCAAGGTGATGATCGGCCACAAGGCCGAAAATCTGGGCGATGCCGCCGTGGTCGTCACCTCGACCGCGATCAAGCGCGGCAATCCGGAGGTCGAACTGGCGCTGGAAAATCGCGTGCCGGTGATCCGCCGCGCCGAAATGCTGGCCGAACTGATGCGCCTCAAATCCACGATCGCCATCGCCGGCACCCATGGCAAGACCACGACCACCTCGATGGTCGCGGCGCTGCTGGACGCGGGCGGGGTCGATCCGACCGTCATCAACGGCGGCATCATCAACAGTTATGGCTCCAACGCGCGCCTGGGCAACAGCGACTGGATGGTCGTGGAAGCCGATGAGAGCGACGGCAGCTTCCTGCGCCTCGACGGCACGATCGCGGTCGTGACCAATATCGATCCCGAACATCTCGACCATTATGGCAGCTTCGACGCGGTGAAGGACGCCTTCGTCGAGTTCGTCGAGAATGTGCCCTTCTATGGCGCGGCGATGCTCTGCCTCGACCATCCCGAGGTTCAGGCTATCCTGCCGCGCGTGCAGGACCGCCGCATCGTCACCTACGGCTTCTCCGCCCAAGCCGATATTCGCGGCGAGAATGTCCAGCCGGTGCCCGGCGGCAATCGCTTCGACGTCCAGATCCGCGAGCGCGATGGCGCGACCCGCCGGATCGAGGGGATCGAACTGCCGATGCCCGGCCGCCACAATGTGCTGAACGCCATGGCCGCGATCGGCGTGGCGCTGCAGATGGGCATTGATGACGCGACCATCCAGACCGGCTTTGCCAAGTTCGGCGGCGTGAAGCGCCGCTTCACCAAGGTCGGCGAAATCCCCGCTGGCGCCGGCGTGGCCACCGTCATCGACGATTATGGCCACCATCCGGTCGAGATCAAGGCGGTGCTCGCCGCTGCGCGTGAAGGTGCCAAGGGTCGCGTCATCGCCGTGGTCCAGCCGCATCGCTTCACCCGCCTGCGCGACCTGATGGATGATTTCCAGCAGGCCTTCAACGACGCCGACATCGTCTATGCCGCCCCGGTCTATACCGCTGGCGAGCAGCCGATCGAGGATGTCGACAGCGCGGCGCTGGTCGCCGGGCTCAAGCGCCGTGGCCATCGCAACGCCGCCACTGTCGCCGATGCGGGCGATCTTGCCCGCGTCATTGCCGCCGATGTCCAGGCTGACGACATGATCATCTGCCTGGGGGCCGGCGACATCACCAAATGGGCGGCGGGCCTGTCCGCTGCGGTCACCGCCAAGGTCAAGGAAACCGCCTGATGTTCGAGCTCTTCAATGTCGGCCTGGAAATGCAGAAGCGCATGATCGACATGCAGATGCAGGGCGTGGAAGTCGCGCGCGACATGGTCGAGGCGGCGCAGAAGCAGGTGCAGACCGGCATGGCGGCGCATCAGGCCGGCGAGGCGGGCATGAAGGCGATGAAGAGCTGGATGAATCTCTGGGGCGTGCGCGGTTGACGGTGATGGCTACTCTCCCGGCCGTTCGCGGCGCGCTCAAGGCCGATGCGCCGCTGGCACCGCTCGTCTGGTTCAAGGCGGGCGGGGCGGCGCAATGGCTGTTCGAGCCCAAGGACGCCGACGACCTGTCCGATTTCCTTGCCATGCTCGATCCGGCGATGCCGGTGATGGCGCTCGGCCTCGGCTCCAACCTGATCGTTCGCGATGGCGGCGTGCCGGGCGTGGTCGTGCGTCTGGGCAAGCCCTTCGCCAAGGTGGAGGCGCTGGATGCCACCACCCTGGTCTGCGGCGGTGGTGCGTCGGGCATCCTCGTCTCCTCGACCGCGCGGGACGCAGGGATTGCCGGTCTTGAATTTCTCCGCTCCATCCCCGGCACGGTCGGCGGCTTCGTGCGGATGAATGGCGGTGCCTATGGCCGCGAGACCGCGGACATATTGGTCGAATGCGAGGTGGTGCTGCGCTCGGGCGAACAGGTGACCTTGCTCGCAAGCGATCTCCATTACAGCTATCGCCATTCCAACATGGTCGATGGCGCGGTCGTGGTATCGGCGACCTTCCGCGGCGAACCCGGCGAGCCGGCCGCGATCCAGGCGGAAATGGACCGCATCGCCACCGCGCGCGAGGAAAGCCAGCCGCTGCGCAGCAAGACCGGCGGATCGACCTTCAAGAACCCGGACGGGCACAAGGCCTGGGCGCTGGTCGATGAAGCGGGCTGTCGCGGCCTCGCGCTGGGCGGCGCGCAGGTGAGCGAGAAGCACACCAATTTCCTGCTCAACACCGGCGACGCCACCAGCGCCGACATCGAAGCGCTGGGTGAAGAAGTCCGCCGCCGCGTGAAGGAAAAGAGCGGCGTCGAGCTGGAATGGGAAATCCAGCGTGTCGGCATGTTTGCCGACGGCGCAAACAGAGATGCCGTGGGGTTGGCGAAGTGATTTGTGCTCCCAATCCGTCATCCCAGCGAAGGCTGGGATCCCTCTTTTCTTCTTTCGCTGCGTTCAAAGGCAGTGAGATGCCAGCCTTCGCTGGCATGACGATGTATCTGGAGTGTTACGCATGAGCCGTGGTCCCTGGCATGTCGCCGTATTGATGGGCGGCTGGTCGGCGGAGCGGCCGGTGTCGCTGTCGAGCGGCGAGGGCGTTGCCAAGGCGCTGGAATCGCGCGGGCATCGGGTCACGCGGATCGACATGGACCGCGACGTCGCTGCGCGCCTGACTGAGACTAAGGCGGATGTGGTGTTCAACGCGTTGCATGGCGTGCCGGGCGAGGATGGCACGGTGCAGGGCATGATGGACCTGATGGGCCTCACCTACACCCATAGCGGCCTTGCCACCTCGGTCATCGCGATCGACAAGCAACTGACCAAGCAGGCGCTGGTGCCGCACGGCATCCCCATGCCCGGCGGCCAGATCGTGGCGAGCGAGAGCCTGTACGCCGGCGATCCGCTGCCGCGCCCCTATGTTCTGAAGCCGGTCAATGAGGGCAGCTCGGTCGGCGTGGCGATCGTCACGGCCGAGGGCAATTATGGCAATCCCATCGCCCGTGACAGCGTCGGCCCATGGCAGGAATTTCCCGAGCTTCTGGCCGAACCCTATATTCGCGGGCGCGAGCTGACCACCGCCGTGCTGGGCGATGAGGCGCTGCTCGTCACCGAACTGCGCCCCAAGAGCGGCTTCTATGATTTCGACGCCAAATATACCGACGGCATGACCGAACATGTCTGCCCGGCGGAGATACCGGACGAGATCACGCAGGCATGCAAGGCGATCGCGCTCCAAGCGCACCAGTTGCTTGGCTGCAAGGGCGCGTCGCGCTCCGACTTCCGCTGGGACGACAGCCAGGGCGTCGAGGGGCTTTACCTGCTGGAGGTCAATACCCAGCCGGGCATGACCCCCTTGAGCCTGGTGCCGGAACAGGCGAAAAAGCTGGGTATCGAATATGCCGAGCTGGTCGAGCGGATCTGCGAGGAAGCATTGACGAGGGGGGCGAACATGGGGGCTGGCAATGGCTGAGGCACGGATCCGGCGCGGCGGCACGGCGCGGCTGAGCACGGCGCGGGGCAAGGTGCGCGCCAAGGCCGGATCGGGCCGTGGCCGCCAGCTCAAGCGCCAATCCTCGTTCGATCGGCTGCTCGAATTGCTGCCGATCAGCGAGGATACGCTCCAGAAGCTGGCCACCTGGGCGATCTTCGCGATCTTCGGTGGCATAGCGATCGCCATCGCCATCTATGCGGGGCTGCCCGACATGGCGCGCCAGCAGGCGGCAAGCCTGGCCGCGCGCGCCGGTTTCGAGGTGGAGAAGGTCGAGGTGCGCGGCGTCGAGCGCATGGACGAGATGCCGGTCTATAATATCGCGCTCGGCCAGGTCGATCGCTCGATGCTCTCGCTCGACCTGCCCAAGGTGCGGCAGGAAATGCTGAAGCTTGGCTGGGTCAAGGACGCGCGCATTTCCCGCCGCCTGCCCGACACGCTGGTCGTCGATATCGTCGAGCGTGATCCGGTCGCGGTGTGGCAGCATGACGGGCAACTGCATCTGATAGATGTGGCCGGCGTGGTGCTGCAATCGGTGTCGGCCGGGGCGATGCCGGACCTGCCGCTGGTGGTCGGCCCCAACGCCAATCTCCAGACCGCTGGCCTCAACAAGCTGATGGAAAGCGCGCCTGCCTTGAAGCCGATGCTGGCTGGTGCAACCTGGGTTGGGAACCGTCGCTGGGATCTGCGCTTTCAGTCTGGGGAGACGCTGTCGCTGCCGGAAGGTGAACAGACCTCGGCGGCAGCGCTGGTGAATTTCGCGCGCATGGATGGCGTCAACCGGCTGCTCGGCCGGGGCATCGTCAAGTTCGACATGCGCGATCCCGATCGTTTCGTGCTGCGTCTGCCGCAGGGCCAGACCAGCGATAAGCCGACAGCGGCGGACGCCAAGGCGGAAAAGACCGCAAGTGCGCCTGCCGCGGGCGAGGAAGGCTAAGTCATGGCACAGCCCAAGGTCGAAAAGCTCATCACCGCGATCGATATCGGATCGTGGAAGGTGTCCGCGCTGATCGCGGGGCGCACCGATACGGGTGAGCTGGCGATCCTGGGCACCGGCCAGCGTGAGAGCCGGGGCGTGCGCCGCGGCTTCATCGCCGACATGGAACGCACCGAACTGGCCGTGCGCGAGACGGTGGAACAGGCCGAACGTGTCGCCGGCACCAATATCGAGGATGTCTGGGTCAGCTTCTCGGGCGGCAGCCTGGTGAGCGACGTCGTCACGGTCGAGCGCGACATGGGCGGCTATCGTGTCGAGCAGCCGGACATCGACGATCTGCTGACCACCGGCCAGCAGGGCATCGACCCCGATGGCCGCATCATCCTGCATGCGCAGCCGACCTGCTTCACCATCAATGGCAAGGTGCCGGTGAAGAAGCCGCTGGGCATGCACGCCGATCTGCTGGGCGTCGACATCCATGTCGTGCTGGCGGATGGCGCGCCGCTCGCCAATCTCGACCTGTGCGTGCGTGGCGCCTATCTGAACGTCAATTCGATCGTCGCCTCGCCGATTGCGACCGGGCTTGCTTGCCTATCCGAAGAGGAACGCGACCTGGGCGTGGCGCTGGTCGAGATGGGGGCAGGGGTCACCAATGTCTCGCTCTATGCCGGGGGCATGCTGGTGGGGCTGCATTCGATCCCGATGGGCGCGTCCGATATTACTGATGATATCGCTTCGGCGTTTGGCATCCGCCGAAGCCAGGCGGAGCGGATTAAATGCTTCTATGGTTCGGCGATGCAGAACCGCCGCGACTTCCGTGAGATGATCGAGATCGCGACGCCCCATGGCGATGTCGCCATTCCGGGGCAGAGCGCCGGCCCCAATGCGGAAGGCGGCAAGATCACCCGCGCGGCGCTGGTCGGCGTCATTTGCGAACGACTGAACCAGATCATGGCGGAAGTGAATGCGGCGCTGGCCGGCATGGGTTTCAACAGCACCGGGCGCCAGGTCGTGCTGACCGGCGGCGGCGCGGAGATGAAGGGCATTGCCGACTATGCGCAAGGTGCGCTGGGGCGTGCGGTGCGGGTCGGTCGCCCGCGCGGCTTGTCAGCCATGCCCGAAGCGCATAGTGGCCCGGCCTTCGCTACTTTGGCCGGATTGGCGCTTTACGGCGCTTCAAACCCGGTTGATCTTAGGGCGATGGCGCCTGCGCCGCAAACCGTGCATCGTCTGGGCGCCCCGCAATGGTGGCAGCGCATGATGCGGGCGATGCGGACGAATTACTGAGCGAATTTGAACGAAAACGAAAATAGCAGGTGAAATACTCTATTTTCTGGTGTTAACAATTGATGACGGTTGTCACTTCCTGACGAGGAAGCTGAGGGAGCAAAGTATATGAGCATCGAGATCAGCCCGCCGCATGTGGACGAATTGAAGCCACGCATTGCGGTGATAGGCGTTGGCGGTGCAGGCGGTAATGCCATCGCGAACATGATCGCGGCGAGCGTCGAGGGCGTCGATTTCATCGTCGCCAACACCGACGCGCAGGCGCTGAACGCCTCGCCGGCCGAACGGCGCATCCAGCTTGGCCCGCAGATCACCGAGGGTCTGGGCGCCGGTTCGCGCCCCGAAATCGGTCGCGCGGCTGCGGAAGAAACCATCATCACCGTCGAACAGGCGCTGGAAGGCGCCCATATGTGCTTCATCACCGCCGGCATGGGCGGCGGCACCGGCACCGGTGCGGCCCCGGTCATTGCCAAGGCGGCGCGTGAAAAGGGCATCCTGACCGTCGGCGTCGTGACCAAGCCCTTCACCTTCGAGGGCAATCGCCGCATGAAGTCGGCGGAAAGCGGCATCGACGAGCTGCAGAAGCATGTCGACACGCTGATCGTCATCCCGAACCAGAATCTGTTCCTGATCGCCAACCCGAACACGACCTTCAAGGAAGCGTTCCAGATGGCGGACGAGGTGCTGCAGCAGGGCGTGCGCTCGATCACCGACCTGATGATCATGCCGGGCCTCATCAACCTCGACTTTGCCGACGTCCGTTCGGTGATGGGCGAGATGGGCAAGGCGATGATGGGCACCGGCGAGGCGGAAGGCGACGGCCGTGCGCTCCAGGCGGCGGAAAAGGCGATCGCCAACCCGCTGCTCGACGGTGTGTCGATGCGCGGCGCCAAGGGCGTGATCGTGTCGATCGTCGGTGGCGACGACATGCGCCTGATGGAAGTTGACGAAGCGGCCAACCATATCCGCGAACTGGTCGATCCCGATGCGAACATCATCTGGGGCAGCGCCTTCAACGACAATCTGAACGGCAAGATCCGCGTATCGGTCGTTGCGACCGGCATCGACAATGAAGTTGGCAGCCAGGCCGCGCCGCTGACCCAGCCGTTCAGCTTCGCCAGCCGTCCAGCCGTCGCCGTGCCGCAGGCACCGCGTCCGGCACCGGTGGCCGCACCCGCGCCGGCCGCGCCGGTCGCTGCTGCGCCGGCCCCGGTCGCTGCGCCCGAGCCCGAAGCGCTGGAACTGGACGTGCCCGAAGCTCCGGCGCCCGCGCCGATCGCCGCGCCTGCCGCCGAAAAGGCGTCGCCGGCCTTCGCGCCGGCGCGTCCCGCCGCCGTCTTCTCCGACGAGGATCCCTCGCAGGATGAATTGCTGCTCGGCGCCGAAGCGGCCGAACCGACCGCACCGGAAGCCGCGCCCAAGCCCGCCCAGCCGGCGCCGCGCGTCGCGACCGGTGGCACGCTGTTCGAGCGTATGGCCGGCCTTACCCGTGGCAGCGAAAAGGCACCGGGCGCCGAAGAAGGCACGCAGGGTCTGGATATCCCGCGCTTCCTCAACCGCCAGAACAACCAGTAAGGCCAGCGTGCGGGCACAGGCCCGCACCGGCCTGCCAAAGGCGCGCCGTCGGTCGCTTCGGGCGACCCGGCGCGCTTTTTTGTGCAGGTCATTTCCCATTGCTTCCGCGATCCGCTAAGGCAGCCATGTGACACGATCTCATCTATGGATTCTCGGCAGCCTGCTTCTTGCCACGGCTGCGCAGGCGCAAACCGACCAGGCCGATCTGGTCCGGCCCTCGGGCGCCGCGGACCTCAACAATAATCTGGCGAAACTGGCCACAAATCCGCGTGATTTCAGCGCGTTGGTGGGGGCAGGGGAAGCCGCGCTGGAGCTGGACGATGCCCGCGCGGCCGCCGGTTTCTTTGCCCGCGCCGACGCCATCCAGCCCAATAATGGACGCACCAAGGCGGGCCTGGGCCGGGTCATGCTGAAGATGCAGAACCCGGCCGAAGCGCTGCGCCTGTTCGACCAGGCGACCCGTGCCGGCTATCCCGAAGCGACCATCCAGGGCGACCGTGGCCTTGCGCGCGACATGACCGGTGATCAGGCCGGGGCGCAGCGCGATTATCATGCCGCCCTGCAACGCACCTCGGACGATGCCGAACTGGTGCGCCGGTACGCCGCCTCGCTCGGTATTTCGGGGCAGGTGGATGCCGCCGACAAGGTGTTGCAGCCGCTGCTCTACAAGAGCGACCGGGCCGCCTGGCGCTATAATGCCTTCATCCTGGCGATGAACAACCGCCAGGCCGAGGCCAAGAAGGTGGTCGACCAGACCATGCCGGCCCAGCTGGCGAGCGCCATCACCCCCTATATGCAGAAAATGCCCTATCTGACGGCGGCGCAGAAGGCGGCTGCGGTCCATTTCGGCCATTTCCCGCAGGTGGTCGCGACCAGCATCACGCCGATCGTGCCGACCCCGCCGGCGCCGGGCGTCCAGCTGGCGTCGCGCGACGCCGCACCCGCCGCCGCCGCGTCGACCGCGCCGGCCCAGGGGGATCGCCGCACGACCCGCAACGGCAGTGGCCGGCAACGCGGCACGTCGCTGGCCCGCGCGCCGCTTGGCACGCCTGCTGCCAGCCAGCCCGCGCCGACCCAGAGCCGGACCCAGGTTGCCGCACAAGCCACGCAGCCTGCTGCCTCCACGCCGACGCCTGCGCCCGCAACCGTCCAGCCGCTGCCCGCCGACACGCGCGGACGCCAGCCGGTCGTCCAGCCGATGCCGAGCCAGAGCGCCCGTGCCGAGATGGTACAGCCGGTGCCTGGTCAGGCGGCGACCCAGACGCCAGCACCAACGCCGACGCCGTCGCCCTCCCCGGTCCGCAGCGCATCGGCCGATGTGCAGGGGCCGCCTGCGCCGGGCCTCGACGCGCTGGACGGCGGCGCGCCGCGCTCCACCGCGCCGGCGCCGACCACCGGCCAGCCGAGCGCCGCCTCGCAGCTCAATTCGAGCGCCCTTGCCCAGGCGTCGAGCGTAACCCCGCCCGCGCCGCAGGGCACGCCGCCCGCGCCGACGCCATCGGCGCCGGTCGCCACCCAATTTACGCCGCCGGCCGACAGCGCCGCGCCGCAGCCGGCGCCGGAGGCGACCCGGAGCCTGGCCGACATCATCCACGCCATCGACGTGCCCGACAGCGAGCGCCGCTCGAACGTGGTCGCGGTCGACCTGGCCGAGGTAGAGAAGCTGCAGGCCGCCCGCCGCGCCGCTGCGCGCCAGGCGGAGGCCGACAAGGCGAAGAAGGCGGCCGCCGCCAAGGCCAAGGCGGAAGCCGACGCCAAGGCGAAGAAGGAAGCCGAGGAAAAGAAGCGGCTGGCTGCCAACCCCGCGCGCAACTGGGTGCAGATCGGCACCGGGCAGAAGAGCGCGCTGGCCTTCACCTTCAAGCGCTTGCAGGGCAAATATGACGCGGTCGCGCCGCAGGATGGCTGGAGCGCCAGCTGGGGCCAGACCTCGCGCCTGCTGATCGGTCCCTTTGCCAGCTTCACCCGCGCCAAAGCGGTCGAGGCGGACCTCAAGAAGGCCGGCGCCGACGCCTTCGCCTGGCAGAGCGACGCGGGCGAGGTGGTCGAAAAGCTGGGCAGCAAATAAGGGGTTCGCATGACGATGCTCGCATCCTACGCCTCTCAGCCCGACCAGAGCCGGGGACGGCTCCATGCCGAACCGGGCGGCGAGATGCGCGGCCCGCGCGATATGTTCCAGCGCGACCGCGACCGCATCATCCATTCGATCTCCTTTCGTCGGCTGCGGCACAAGACGCAGGTGTTCGTGTCGCCCGACGGCGATCATTATCGCGTGCGCATGACCCACAGTCTGGAGGTGGCGCAGATCGGCCGCGCCATCGCCCGCACGCTCGCCCTCAACGAGGATCTGACCGAGGCGCTGTGCCTGGCCCATGATATCGGCCATCCGCCCTTCGGCCATGCCGGCGAGGATGCGCTGGAGGCGGCGCTGGAGGATCATGGCGGCTTCGATCATAATGCGCACACGCTGCGCACGCTGATGCTGCTGGATTCGCCCTATCCGCGCTTTCGTGGGCTCAACCTCAGCTGGGAAATGCTGGAGGGGCTGGCCAAGCATAATGGGCCGGTGACCAGGCCCGGCTGGGCGATGCGCGAACTGGACGCGATGTTTCCGCTGGATCTCACCAGCCATGCCTCGCTGGAGGCGCAGCTGGCGGCGCTGTCGGACGATATCGCCTATGACAATCACGACATTGACGATGGCCTGCGCGCCGGGCTGCTGAGCCTGGAACAGCTTTTGACCGTGCCGCTGGTGCGCCATTGCTGGGATCGGGTGACGGCCCGCTATCCCGATGTGCCGCAGGATCGGCTGCTGCGCGAACTGGTGCGCGAACAGATTGGCGTGATGGCCAATGACCTGCTCACCACCACCCGCGCCAATATCGCGGCCGCCGGGGTGGAAACGGTCGCCGATGTCCGCGCGCTGGGCCGCACGCTGGTCGCCTTCTCGCCCGAACTGGCGACGCAGGAACGCGAGCTGAAGCGTTTCATGTATGCGACCCTCTATCATCATCCCGACCAGCTGGCCGCCGCCGACCGGGCACGGGTGATCGTGATGGACCTGTTCCGCGCCTATCTGGCCGACCCCGCGCTGATGCCGCCCGAATGGCGCGACGAATGCGCGCTGGAGGAACCGACCCGCAGCCGCCACATCGCCGACTTCATCGCCGGCATGACCGATCGCTATGCCGAAAAGCGCCATGCCGAAATTTGCGGGGCACTGGTCTAGGCGGGAGCGGCCGGTCGGGGTTCAATACAAAATACCGGAATGGAAAAAAGGGGGCGATGGTGGCATCGGGCTGTGACGCTTAACGACCAGAAGCGGCCATCGTCACCCCGGCCTTGAACCGGGGTCCCGCTTCTTTGTCTGTTTCGTAGAAAAGCGGGATGCCGGGCCAAGCCCGGCATTACGGATGTGGGTAAGGCGGCTTGCGACCACCACTCGCCATTCTGCCGCTACAGCGCTTCTCCACAAAGCAGACATACGCTGGATACATCATGCTGGCGAGCTTTGTCCCATGGCGGACAATCAGCGAACGCACTAAAGATGCAGGATGAACGCTGAATCGACTTTGCGCTTGCAACTAAACAAAGATGAGGTTTCTGCCTTTCTGGACGATGCCTTTCCAGCTGCCATTCGCCCATCGCTAGGCCAGGTAGAAGCACTATTTCCTAATCACCTGCGAATGCGTCTCGATCCCGTCTCGTCGATGGTCCGTCCCGGTGGAATTGTTTCAGGCCCGACGATCATGGCGCTGGTCGATGTCGCCGCATACGCCGTAATAGCCGCTCATCATGGAGCAGAGGCTATGGCGGTGACAAACTCGCTTTCGATCTCATTTCTGCGCGCCTGCTACGTGGAGCCTACATTTGCGGACGCGCGGCTTTTAAAGCTGGGCAAAAGGCTTGCTACGATCGACGTGCGCGTCTGGCAGCGGGACGAGGCACGGATCGTGGCGCAATCAACCGTGGGTTACGCACTCCCGTGATCGGCGCGACACGACCAATTGCAGAAGTTCGGTCACGTGGTCATAAAGCCGTGATGCATATAGCCGCTATGTGACCTTGGTGTTGATCGCGCTGCTCATTACCGCTGGATTGATAATAGCAAGGCTCTATCCACTAGCGAATGCTACTGCCATCCAACCAGGCGATGAGCCTGTCGTGAGCAACGCTCTGAACGACGCTCAAAAACTATTCCGCTCGGAGGCCATCAATAAAGCTTCCAGATTGCCCGTGGTCATACGGATGTCTGATCGCACATGCGTTGAGTTACGCCCATATTCAAAGGCTCCTGCTGGCACCTACTTGGCTTGCTACGATAATCGCAACGGTCGCTTGATCGAGGAAAAGGCAACAGGCGGTTATTGAACGTCCGAAAGCGACGAAAAATTGCGAAAACCGGACCGTCGCCTATCCACCCTTTAGCGCCGTTCCGAAGACCGAACTCGCGGGGAGGAAACCGAACGGGCAGCATTCGGGGATCAGTTTTCGTTCCCTCCCTCTTCCAACTGGCACATGGGGCGGGGGACTTCATCCTTCTCCCTCCAAGGGAGAAGGAACGGCAAAAACGGGTCGAAACCTCGCCGGCCATTTTCGGCCCATCAGTCGGCGTCGTTTTCTGTAATCTGGAAGCTGCGGATGTGCAGTTTCTCGCCGGGGCGGCGGATGCGGGTGTGGCTTTTTTGCGGAAGTTCCAGGTCGGCCGTCAGCAAGAAGCGTTCGCGTTGCCACAGGCCCGGCGATCCGGCCGCCAGAGCGAGAGGCAAATAGCGGCGCTGGGCCAGCGCTTCGCCGACCAGGTCGGCCCAGGCTTCCGGGCTGACATGGCTGGTCGCTCGGCCTCTACCCACCTGCTCGATCGCGTCGATCCGGCCATCGGGCGTGATGAGATAGCGAAACTCCGCCCAATGGCCCGATGGATTGGCGGGCAGAAGCGCATGTTTGCGCCGGTCGTCGGTCCACAGGACCAGGCTGTTACCCTGGGCTTCTATCCGCGGGCCGACCACCAGCAGGGGCGACGCGGAACGCAGGCCCGACAGGCGGCGCGTCAGTTCCTCCTCGGACAGGCCATTTTTCATCAGTTCCAGTTTCGCCAGCATGATTAGCGCAGCGTCCTGATAGGGGCGGATGGCAGGAACTGTCCGGCTTTTCAATGCGGCGTAGCGGCGTTGCGCCTCGTCATCATAGGCCGGGTCGACACTGGCCGCAGTCGCATAGGCGGTGAGGCCGCGAAACAGGGCGAACCCTTCCATCTCGGGCCAGCCCTGGGCGCTCGCTTCCTTGGCTACGCGGTCGTAAAAACCGGTGGCGCTGCGCATCTTGCCCTGACGCAGAAAGACGTCGCCAACGCGCATCCGCTGCATGGCGATGCGGCGATCATGCAGGGGCAGCCCGGCCTTGAGCGCGTCGAGCGCATCGATGGTGCCGGTGCGGCTATAGTCCGCCAGCCCCTTGTAGGACGCGACGTCGGCATCGAAGTCGAGCAGTTGGCCGACCTGAACCGGATAATCCCGCTGGTGGCGGTGGTTGCGGGCGCGGGCCTGACGCAGCGTATCGCGCGCGCCCTGATGATCGCCTGCCAGCAACTGATTTTCAGCGTGGACGGTGGCGGCCTCCATATCTTCGTCTGGAGGGCATGAGCGGGCGAGGCAGGCCGCCAGCGCCGCAGCGCTGGCATCGATGCGCACGCCGTCGACGATCAGCATGGTATCTTCGTTGTCGGCCGGCGATGGTGCAGGGGGCGTCGAAGGGCGAGAGACGGTCATGGACGCCATGATTGTCGGCCGCGTGGAGGCGGACGGGGCAGCGCCAGTGTGCGCGGCCATCATCATCGCGATCAGCATGGATCCTCCATCGGAGTGTCAGCGGCCGTCGGGGCGACTATGATCCTGCGCCGGGGCGACCGCAATCCGGAAATGCGATCTGGCCTGCCGCCTACGCGGCGCGGAAGAACTGCAGGATCTTGCTGCGGTGGGTCTTTTCCATCACGAAGATGGTGTCGGCCCAGCGCAGCATTTCATTGTCCAGCGGCGTTTCCGCATCATGGTTGGTGCCCGCCGACAGGGTTTCAATGCCGGGATGGTCAGCGAAAATCTGTTCGGCGGTCGGGCTGCGCAGTTTGTTCTGGCTGCAGACGAAGAGATAATGCCGGTCTCGCGCCTTCACTTACCATAGCCGGTCATGGAGAAGGGGCGGGCCTTTACGCCGGTCGCCCATGTCTTGTTGGGGTTGGCCTGCATGGTGAAGCGCAGTTCGCCGCCAGCGCGGATTTCCGCGTCGGTGATGTCGCTGCGGTCGAGCGACTTGCCGTTCAGCGTCACCTGGCCGACATAGCGATTGGCCTCGGAGAGGCCGTCGGCAATCACGGTGAAGCGCTGGCCGCTTGGCAAGGTCATCTCGGCGCGGTCGACGAAGGGGCGGCCGATCACATATTGGTTGCTGCCCGGCGCCACGGGATAGAAGCCCAGGGCGGTGAAGACCAGCCAGGCGGACATCTGGCCCAGATCGTCATTGCCGGCCAGGCCCTCAGGCGTGGGCTTATACTGGCTGTCGACGATCTGCTTCAGGCGCTCCTGCGTGCGCCAGGGCTGGCCCGCGTAGCTGTAGAGATAGGCGACATGGTGGCTGGGTTCGTTGCCATGGATATATTGGCCGATCAGGCCGGATATATCCTCGGCATGGCTATAGTCGATCTTGCTATTGTCATAGTCGAACATGGCGTCGAGCTTGGCGATGGTTTTCGCATCGCCGCCCAGCAGGCGGAACAGACCGCCCTGATCATGCGGCATGAACCAGCTATATTGCCAGGCATTCCCCTCCGTATAGTCGCTGCCATAGTTGATCGCGGTCGGATCGAAGGGGGTGCGGAAACTGCCATCCGCCTTGCGCGCGCGCAGGAAGCCGGTCTTGGCGTCGAAGCTGTTGCGCCAGTTTTGCGACCGTTTCTCGAAGCGCTCTGCCGTGGCGGTGTCGCCCAACTGGCGGGCGAGGCGGGCGATGGTCCAGTCGTCATAGGCATATTCGACCGTCTTGGACGCGGCTTCCGGCTCGCGGTCGATGGGGACGTAGCCCAGCTTCATATAGTCGCCGAGGCCGCCATAGGCGGCATAGTCGGCGCTGGCGACCATGGCTTTCAGCGCGGCGGCGCAGTCGATGCCCCTGATCCCTTTCAGGCAGGCGTCGGCGATGACCGGGACGGCGTGATAGCCGATCATCGTCCAGGTCTCCTTGCCGCCAAACTGCCAGACGGGCAGGATGCCGAACGGGCTGGTCTTCTGCCCCGCGACCAGCGAGTTCACGAAATCGGCATTCTTCGCTTCGGGCTGGATCAGCGTCAGCAGCGGATGTTCGGCGCGGAAGGTGTCCCACAGCGAGAAGGTGGAATGCATGGTGAAGCCCCGGCCATCCAGCATCCCGGCATGGACCTGATCGTCGGGTCCGCGCCAGCGGCCGTCGGCATCGCCCCAGACGCTGGGCGCCATCAGGCTGTGATAGAGGGCGGTGTAGACATTGGTGCGCATCGGCTTGGGCGCGTCGATCTTCACGGCCCCCAGCGCATCGTTCCAGGCGGTGCGGGTCTTGGCGCGGATCGCGTCGAAATCGCCCGGCTCGCTGGCAAGGTTGGCGATGGCGCCATCCTCGTCCACGCCCGACATGGCGACCTTCGCCTCCAGCGGTTTCGTCAGCGGGCCGAAGTCGAGCTGCGCCACCAGTGCGCGGCCGGATAGCGAGTCCAGCGTCTCGGGACCGCGACCGGGGCCCTTGAAGCCCTTGTACAGGATATCCTTTTCGGTGCTGACGAACTGGTGGCCGGTCAGCGGCGCGGAAAAGCGGATGGCGAAGAAGATGCGCCGGGGCGTCGCCCAACCGCGCACCTCGCGCGATCCGGTAATCGTGCCGTCGGGGCGGATGCGGATGGAGGACCAGAGGATCTTGCCGGGATAATCATAGATGATCGAGCGCAGGTCGAGTAGCAGATGCGCGGCCTTGCCGGTGGGGAAGGCATAGCGGTGGACACCGACACGGGTGCCGGCGGTCATTTCCGCACGCACGCCCGGATCGGTCAGGGTGACGGCATAATAGCCGGCCGAGGCGACCTCATCGGCCTTGTGCGAGCGGAAGCCGGGGGTCTTGTCGTCGCCGGCCTCCAGCGGGACGCTGTCGCCGCTGACCGGCATCACCAGGAAATCGCCCAGGTCGCTATGGCCTGCGCCCGAGAAATGGGTGTGGGAGAAGCCGAGGATCACCGGGTCTTCGTGGCGATAGCCGGCGGCCCAATTATAGGTCTGGCGGGCCGGGCCGACATGGGTGTCGGGCGAGAGCTGGACCATGCCGAAGGGGGCGACGGCGCCGGGGAAGGTGTGGCCTTCGCCCGATGTGCCGATGAAGGGATCGACCGCATCGACCGGCGCGGAAGGCGCTTCGCTGGTCTGGGCGGAAAGGGCGGTGCCGGTGAGCAGGGCGGCCAGCAGGACGGGGCGAGCGATGCGGGTCAGGATCATGGCGCTGGGTTAAATCATGGCCGGGCGGCCGGGCCAAGCCGATAGCGGCAATTTTCTGTCCCCAAGAAAGGCTGGGCTGGCGTCGGCGGGTTTGGCTGGCTAGCTATCGCAGGTAATGAAAAGAGCGTTGATCGTCCGACATGTGCCGCGCGAGGGTGCGGCAGGCTATCTCCAGCCGATCGAGGCGGCCGGCTATCAGATCGAGCGGATCGATGTGGCCAGCCCCGATTTCGCCGATATCGACCTGACCGAACCGGATCTGCTCATCATGATGGGCGGGCCGATGGGCGTCTATGAGCAGGATGTGCATCCCTGGATCCCGGTGCAGATCGGCAAGCTTTCCGCGCGGCTGGCGGCGGACCGGCCGACGCTGGGCGTGTGTCTGGGCAGCCAGATGATCGCGGCGGCGCTGGGCGCGCGGGTCTATCCGGGCGGGCATATGGAACTGGGCTTTGCCCCGGTCAGCGTCAACGCGGCGGGGGCGGGTTCGCCGTTGCGCCATATCGACGGGGTGCCGGTGCTGCACTGGCATAGCGACACGTTCGACCTGCCCGATCAGGTCGAACTGCTGGGGTCGACCGATCGCTATGCGCATCAGGCGTTCCGACGCGGGGCCAATCTGCTGGCGCTGCAATTCCACGCCGAAATGGGCGAGGATCCTCGCTTTGCGGATTGGCTGACCCATTTCTGGGCCGATCTGGACGTCGCCGGGCAGTGCGGCATCGCGCTGCGGAAGGACCATGACGATCATGGGCCGGGCGCGGTGGCGGCGGGCCGGGCGATGATCGGCGAGTGGCTGGCGGGGATCAGGGCGTAAGGAGCCCGCCTCCTTTCGCTAGCCACTGCTGGATATCAACGGCACCGCCGCCAGCCGGTCGGCCGATGTCAGGAACAATGTCTTGCCGCCCTCGCCGATGCAGCAATTGGCGATCGCCTTGCCGGTGCGGATCTTGCCGAGAAGCCTGCCGTCCGGCGCGCAGACATGGACGCCGCCGGGGCCGGTGGCAAAGACGGTGCCGTCGGGCGCGGTCTTGATGCCGTCGGGCAGGCCCGGTTCACCCGCGGCCAGTTCCCTGGCCATGTCGCGGAACAGGCGCTGCCCCGTGGGCATGCCGTCCGCGCCCAGGCTGTAGGCCAGAACCTGCGGCCGCTTCTCGTCCGACAGCGCCAGATAGAGGGTGCGGCCGTCGGGCGAGAGGGTGACGCCATTGGGCCGGCGATGGCTGCCGTCGATCAGCGTCACCGCGCCGTCAGGCGTCAGCCGATAGAGGCCGTTGAAGCCGATCTCGCGCAGCGAGGACGTGTCGCCATCGGTCAGGCCATAGGGCGGGTCGCTGAAATAGATGCTGCCATCGCCCGCGATGGTCAGGTCGTTGGGGCTGTTGAAGCGCTTGCCCTGATAGCGGTCGGCGAGGATGGTCCGCGCCTTTGTCTTCAGGTCCACCCGCACGATCGCGCGCGTGCCGCTGTCGGCGCCGACCAGATGGCCGTCCCTGTCGATCGCGATGCCGTTGAGGCCGGCTTCGCGTATCTCCTTGGGGATCGCGGTCTGCAGGCCGGAGGGCGAGAGGAAAGGCGACACGCCATCCTTGCGGGTCCAGCGATAGACGATGTTGGACGGCGGATCGCCGAACAGCAGCGCGTCGATCGGCGCGGCCCAGGTCGGCCCCTCGGCCCAGCGATAGCCCTGCGCCAATATTGCCACCTGCGCGCCGGGCGCGATGATGCGGTCCAGCGCCGGGTCGATCCGGTCGATCCGCGCGGCCGGCAGGTCGGCGGCGTGGGCGAGCGCGTGGGTGAGCGGCAGGGCGGCCATCCCGGCCAGCAGGGTGCGACGATCGATCATGCGGGCAGGCTAACCGAACGATGCTCCGCCGCCGAGCGATAGATCGCCTCGATCACGCGCAGGTCGGCCAGGCCCTCCTCGCCCGCGACGATCGGCGCGGTGCCGTTCGCGATACATTCGGGCAGATGGTCGAGCTGGGCGGCAAACTGGTTCTTTGCCGGCGCCGGCAGGCTGCGCGGCGCGGTTACGCCATCCTTGCGGATCATCATCGTCTGGCCGCTATATTGGGTCGCGGGTTCCATATCGATCCAGCCCTGGGTGCCGATCACCCGATAGCCATTATGGGCCGAGCTGTAGCTCGACACGCAATTGGCGATGATGCCCGACGGGAAGCGCAGCATGAAGTTTATCCGGTCCTCGACGGTCGCAAAGCGCGGATCGCTGCGGTCGGTGCTGGCGATGGCGCTCACCTCCACCGGCTCCTCGCCGGTCAGGTAGCGCGCGGCGTTAAGGCTGTAGATGCCGATGTCCATCATCGATCCGCCGCCCGACAGGGGACGGTCGAGCCGCCATTGGCCGGCCTTGATCGGGAAGCCATGTTCGGCGGTGATGATCCGCGTCGGCCCGACATGGCCGCCGCGCGCCAGCTCGATCGCCAGGCGGTTATAAGGCTCGAAGCGCGAGCGATAGCCGATCATCAGCTTGCGCCCGGCCTTGGCGCAGGCGGCGATCATCGCCTGGCATTCGGCCACCGACACCGCCATCGGCTTCTCGCACATCACATGCTTGCCCGCCTGCGCGGCGCGGATGCTATATTCGGCATGGAGGCTGTTGGGCAGGACGATATAGACGATGTCGATGTCTGGATTGTCGCGGATGCGGTCGAACTCGGCATAGCTGTAGCGATGCGTCTTGGGGATGCCATATTGGTCGCCATATTGCGCCAGCTTGGCCGGCGTGCCGCTGACCAGCGCGACCAGCTTCGCATGCGCGCAACCGGCGAAATTGGGCATGATCTGCTGCGTGGCATAATAGCCCAGGCCGACAATGGCATAGCCCAGCTTGCGCTGTGGCGCGGCGCAGGCGGCCGTGCTGCCCATGCCGGCCAGCACCAGCCCGGCGCCGATGCCCCCCATCAATTCCCGTCGCGAACGATCCATGCGGCGTCTCCCGCCAAGAGGGCAATTTTCAGTCGGCGGCGCGGCTCAGCGCCGGACGCATCCAGCCGAAATGGCTGGCGGCGATGGCGACCTGGGTGCGGTTGCGGACATTGAGCTTGCGCATCAGCGCGGTCATATGGACCTTCACCGTCGCCTCGGCCATGCCCAGCTCATAGGCGATCTGCTTGTTGAGCAGGCCGGAGTGGACGCAGCGCATCACCTTCATCTGGGTCGGCGTGAGATGTGGGGCTTCGGGGACCATCTGGTCCTGGCGATCGAGAATGTGCAGATCCTGCATCCTGCCTCTCCCTCTGATTGATCCGCGTTGGGGCCTGGTTCGGCCCAGGATTCGTTAGCGCTAACGATAATGGAATCAGTCAGACAGGTTCAAGCGAAAATTTGCAATATTCGGGAAATAACCTAGCGCATGGCCGAAATGCGGCTATAACCTGTCTAACAGATTTTCGGGATTCGCCCAGCGAATGACCGGCTACACATAGGAAAGAGAGGGTGGGGATGGCGTTACCATATCGTCGATCGGTGCCATGTGGCCGGGCGTTCAGCCAAGGAGGCCATAGCCGATGACACCCGCCGACTATCGCCTGCTGATCGCCGCCGTCATCGGCATCGCCCTTTCCATCGCCCTCATCATCCGCGGCCGGCTCCATCCCTTTGTCGGCCTGCTGTGCGGCGCCTTCACCGTCGGCCTGATCGCCGGCCTGCCGATGGAGGAAACCGCCAAGGCGGTCGAAAAGGGCGCGGGCACCATATTGGGCGGCACCGGCCTGGTGGTCGCGCTGGGCCTGGGCCTCGGCGCGATGCTGCAATTGTCGGACGGCGCCGGCGGCCTTGCCCGCTCGGCGCTGCGCATCTCCGGCGTGAAGGGTGCGCCCTGGGCCAGCCTTTTCACCGCCATCGTCATCGGTCTGCCGCTCTTCTTCGAGACAGGCCTCGTCCTGCTGCTGCCGATCGTCGCGTCGGCTGCCGCCGCGCTGCCCGCCGGGCAGAATGGCGATACGGCCAAGCTCAAGCTGATGTTGCCCGCGCTGTCGGGCCTGTCGGTCGTCCATGCGCTGGTGCCGCCGCATCCCGGCCCGCTGCTCGCGGTCAATGCGCTCGGCGCCAATCTCGGCCTCACCCTTCTCTATGGCCTGATCGTCGGCATCCCGACCGCGATCATCGCCGGCCCCGTGCTCGCGCGCTTCACCGCGCCCGGCGTGAAATTGAACCCGCCGCTGCTTGATCCGGTCAAGGTCGATGTTGCCACCCCCTCGGTCGGTCGCGCGCTCGCGGCCGTGCTGCTGCCGGTGGTGCTGATCGCCGCGGGACAGGCGGTGGCGCTGCTGCCGGCGTCGGTCGCGCCGCATTTCCACTGGCTCGGCTGGGTCAGCGACCCGGTCGTGGCGCTGCTGATCGCGGTGCTGGTCGCACTGCCCCTGCTGTTCGGCCGCCGCATCACCGACGCGAAGATCCAGAACGCGATCTGGACCGAGGCGATGATCCCGGCCGGCGGCATCATCCTGGCGATCGGCGCGGGCGGCGCGCTCAAGCAGGTGCTGGTGACGGCGGGCCTTTCCGATCTGCTGGTCCGCTTTGCCGCCGGCGGCGCCATTTCGCCGATCCTGCTCGCCTGGGGCGTGTCGGTCTGCATCCGCCTGGCCACCGGTTCGGCCACCGTAGCCACCATCACCACGGCCGGCGTGATGCAGGGCCTCGTCGCCGCATCGGGCGTGGAGCCCGAATGGATGGTGCTGGCGATCGGCGCGGGCTCGCTCTTCTTCTCTCACGTCAATGATCCCGGCTTCTGGCTGGTCAAATCCTATCTCGGCACCGACATGCCGGGCACGTTCAAGACCTGGTCGATCATGGAAACCGTGGTCGCGGTGGTCGGCCTGCTCCTCGTGCTGGTCGCGAGCAGCATCTTCTGACCAGAGCGCTGCTGACGCTTGTCGTCGGCAGCCTCTCATGACTAGGAGGCACAGGATGTTGCCCAGCGATCGACAGGTGCGCCGATGAACCAGGCCCGATTGTCCGACCATGCCTATGCCGGCATCGTCGAGATCATCAATGACCAGGATCTGGCGGTCGGCGATCGCCTGCCGTCGGAGGCGGCGCTGGCGGAGCGGTTCGGCGTCTCCCGCGCGATCGTGCGCGAGGCGCTGGTCCGCCTCGCCTCGGACGGCATTACCGAGGCGCGCCGGGGGGCCGGCTCCTTCGTGAAAAGCCGCCCGTCGCAGCGCCTTGCCGCCTTCATGCCGGCGACCGAACTGCCCGCGACGCTGGGCAGCTATGAGGTGCGCTTCGTGCTGGAGGCGGAGGCCGCGCGCCTCGCCGCCACCCGCCGCAGCCCGATCGAAATGGCCCATGTCGAGGAAGGGATGGAGATGCTGCGCACCGCCCTCCTGTCGAGCGAGCCGGCCCATGCCGAGGATATGGAACTGCACCGCCGCATTGCCGAGGCGACCGGCAACCCGGCCTTCCTGATCGCCTTCGACGCGCTCCATGCCGATGTCGACAAGGTGATGCGCGCCGGCGTCGACATCAGCCGATCGCGCCCGCCCGAAGTGATCGCGACCATGCTGCGCGAACATGAACAGATCGTCGCCGCCATCCGCGCGCAGGACGCCGAAGGCGCGGCCCTCGCGATGCGCTGGCATTTGTGGGAAGGGCGGCGACGGCTGATGCCGTGAGGGTGGGCGGATAGCGGCGCACGATGACGGGACAGGAAGGGAGCAAGCTCCCCCAAACTCCCCCAACGGAAACGCTGCGTTGGCGTTCCGCCGGCTGGTCCGGTCGTCGCGCGGGCTTTATCTCTCTGCCCATGACACTGCATCCCCAGATCGCGGCCTTTGCCGCCCAGCTTGACGATCTTTCCCGCCTGCTGCGGGCGCAGGGCGCGCGGCCGTGGGCGGATCGGATCGACCTCATCCAGCGCGCTGTCGCGGATTCCAACTATGCCGGCGTCACCCGCTTCCTGGAGATGTTCGACGGGGAAGGCGGCTTTGCCGACCTGACCCTCTCGGACGAAGCGGCCGATGCGGCGCTCTCCGAATGTCGGGCGGCGGCGTTGGCGATGGCGCAGCGGCTGGCGCGCGAGGAAGGCTGATCCGGCCATAACCTGCGTCCCTGCGACATTTGCCCGATTGACGCCGCCCGCGCTTTGGGCAAATGCGTGGGGCGTCTCCGGTGCCGAGGATTCGGCAGCGGGCACGATGCGGGAGAGCATGGGCGCCTTTCAGGCTTGAGCCCGTCGCCGAAGGAGCAACCGCCCCGGAATCTCTCAGGCCAAAGGACCGCATCGCGCGTAGATACTCTGGAAAGCGGATGGCCCCGTGCCGTCCCACCGAAGGGGTAAGCCAGCCGGTCCCAGGCCGCTGGTCAAAGCTCTCAGGTTCCGTGACAGAGGGGGTGGCATGCCGGAAGCGCCGATTCGTCGGCTGCGCTGGCCTGTCGCCGATCCCTCCTACGGAAACGTCTTGCCATGACCGCCACTGACGACGTCGCCGCCCTCGAAGCGGAACTGCCCCTCGAAGCCCTGCCGCTGGACGCCTGGCACCGTGCCAAGGGCGCGCGCATGGTCGGCTTCGCCGGCTATCATATGCCGATCCAGTATGAAGGCATCATGGCCGAACATAGCTGGACCCGCGAACATGCCGGCCTGTTCGACGTCAGCCATATGGGCCAGCTCACCTTCTCCGACGAGACCGGCGGCGCCAGCGTCGATGCCGCGCTCGAAACCCTGCTGCCCAGCGACATCAAGGGGCTGAAGCCCTTCCGCCAGCGCTATTCGATGCTGCTGGACGCGGAAGGCGGCATCCTCGACGACCTGATGGTCTCGCGTCCCGGCGACGGTGCATTCGAAGGCGCGGCGATCTACATGGTCGTCAATGGCGCGACCAAATATGACGATATCGGCTGGATGATCGAGCATCTGCCCGACGACGTCACCATGAATCATATGGCCGATCAGGCGCTGCTGGCGCTGCAGGGCCCCGAAGCGGGCGAGGCGATGGCCGCGCTCATCCCCGAAACCGCCGACCTCATCTTCATGCAGTCCGGCCCCTTCACCTGGCGCGGCGTGCCGCTGTGGATCAGCCGGTCTGGCTATACCGGCGAGGATGGCTTTGAAATCAGCGTGCCGGGCGATTCCGTCGCGCTGCTGGCCGATGCGCTGTGCGCCCTGCCGCAGGTCAAGCCGATCGGCCTTGGCGCGCGTGACTCGCTGCGTCTCGAAGCCGGCCTGCCGCTCTATGGCCATGACCTGTCGCCCGCCGTCAGCACCATCGGCGCGGACCTGGGCTTTGCCATCCAGAAGCGCCGCCGCGAGGAAGGTGGCTTCATCGGCCATGCCCGCGTGATGAAGGAACTGGCCGAAGGCCCCGGTTCCAAGCGCGTTGGCCTCAAGATCGAAGGCCGCCTGCCGGCCCGCGAAGGCGCGCAAATCTATGCCGGCGACGTGCTGGTGGGCGAAGTCACCTCGGGCGGCTTCGCGCCGAGCGTGGGCGCGCCGATCGCCATGGGCTGGGTCAGCCTGCCTTATTCCGCGCTCGACACCGCGCTGGAGATCGAGGTGCGCGGCAAGCGGATTGCAGCGGCGGTTGCGCCGATGCCGTTCGTTCCGCATCGTTATCGCCGCAAGGCCTGAATTACCGCTTTTCGAGGAGAGCAAGCATGAGCCGCTATTTCACCGACGAACATGAATGGATCGACGTTGCAGGCGACATCGCCACCGTCGGCATCACCGACTATGCGCAGGAGCAGCTGGGCGACATCGTGTTCGTCGAACTGCCCGCCGAAGGCACGACCTTCGAAAAGGGCGACGACGCTGCCGTCGTGGAATCGGTCAAGGCCGCGTCCGACGTCTATGCCCCGATCTCGGGCGAAGTCGTCGAAGCCAATGGCGCGCTGGAAGACGAGCCGGCGCTGGTCAACAGCGATGCCGAGGAAGATGGCTGGTTCTTCAAGCTGCGCATTGCTGATGCGAGCGAGCTGGAAGGCCTGATGAACGAAGCCGCCTACAAGAAGTTCGTGGCGAGCCTCTAAGCAACATTAGCCCCTCCCCTTCAGGGGAGGGGTTGGGGTGGGGGACCGCCCCAGGGC
>NZ_QLJK01000137.1:0-579 GCF_003950715.1 Sphingomonas sp. S-NIH.Pt3_0716
TCCACAATTTCTGGGCCAAAGCGCTCGGCCTCGATGTCGATTACCGCGCCGTCCACGTCACGCCCGAGGGGCTTGCCGCCTATTTCGCCGAGCGTAAGGCGGACCCGAACTGGCGTGGCTGCAACATCACCGTGCCGCACAAGGTGGAGGCGCTGGCGCATGTCGAGGATCGTGGCGACGTCCGCGCGACGATCGGCGCGATCAACACCGTGATCCGCGCCGAGGATGGCGCACTGGTCGGTACCAACACCGATGCGGCGGGCTTCTATGCCCCGCTCAGCGGGCTCGATCTGGCGGGCCAGCCGGTGACGGTGATCGGGGCAGGGGGTGCGGCGCGCGCCATCCTGTTCGCGCTGTCGCGGATGAGCGTCGGCCCGGTCACTGTGTTCAACCGCAATGTGCTCAAGGGCGCAGCCCTGCTCTCCTCCTTCAAGCTGAAGGGCCAGGCCTTGCCGATCGGGGCGGCGGTTCCGCCCTCGGCGCTGGTGGTCAACGCGACCAGCCTGGGCATGACCGGCCAGCCGCCGCTCGACCTCGACCTGTCCCCCTTGCCGGAGGACGCACTGGACTATGACCGGT
>NZ_QLJK01000138.1:0-573 GCF_003950715.1 Sphingomonas sp. S-NIH.Pt3_0716
GGCCGCCCACTGTCGCGCCCCCGTCATTCGACGGTCACGGCTGGCTGGTCGTGCTCAACTTGGCGGCGATGACGTTCGCCACGGTCGTCGCGCTGATGTTCGCGGTCGACGCGATCCGGGGGTGGCAGCGCAACCGCGACCGCGACCGGCCTTCCCATCCCGTTTCGATCTGGCGATGGACGGGCTTCTGTTTCGCCATGGGTATCTTCCTGACGCGCGGCTCCGACGCCATCGTCCTCTGGAACTGGGATATCCGCGATCCGACGGGCACGGGCTGGTGGCTGACATTTCAGCGCTTCGTCGATCCGATTGCCATGTGCTTCGGCCTAACCGGGCTGGCGCTGCTCTATCTCTCAGCGCGCGGCATGGTCGTGCAGCTGCGACGCAGGCCCTTCCCCATCGACATGTGGTCGAGCCTGCCGATGCTGAAGCGCCCGGCCTACATTGCGCTGCTCAGCCTGATCGCGGCGATTGGCGTGGTGTGCACGCGATGATCTGGAAAATGGGGGCGACCATGGGCGCATTCATCCCCGTCGCGGCTGCACGACCATGCCGCGCGCTGAGAGATAGAGC
>NZ_QLJK01000015.1:0-131756 GCF_003950715.1 Sphingomonas sp. S-NIH.Pt3_0716
CATTAGCCCCTCCCCTTCAGGGGAGGGGTTGGGGTGGGGGACCGCCCCAGGGCGCCGCGCCAGGCGGACAGCCCCCACCCCCGGCCCCTCCCCTGAAGGGGAGGGGAGAAGGAGTCAGAATGCGCTACCTACCCCTTACCGACACCGACCGGCAGGAGATGCTGTCCGTCATCGGCGCCGAGACGATCGATGATCTGTTCATCGATGTGCCCGCCGAAGCCCGCCTGAGCGGCACCATCGCCGGCCTGCCCGATCATGCCAGCGAACTGGCGGTCGAGCGCCATATGGGCGCGCTCGCTCGCAAGAATTTGTCGGCAGGGGAAGCGCCCTTCTTCCTGGGCGCCGGCGCCTACAAGCATCATGTCCCCGCCAGCGTCGATCATCTGATCCAGCGCGGCGAGTTCCTGACCGCCTACACGCCCTATCAGCCGGAAATCGCGCAGGGCACGTTGCAGGTGCTGTTCGAGTTCCAGACCCAGGTCGCCCGCCTGCTGGGCGTCGATGTCGCCAACGCTTCCATGTATGACGGCTCGACCGCCTGCTGGGAAGCGATCGGCATGGCCCGCCGCATCACCAAGCGCGGCAAGGCTTTGCTGTCGTCCGGCCTGCACCCCCATTATGTCTTGGTCGCCAACACCATGGCGAAGTTCACCGGCGACGCGCTGGTGCATCAGGCGCCGACGCTGGACGCCGCGACCGACATCGACGCGCTGATCGCATCGATCGACAAGGACACGAGCTGCGTCGTCGTGCAATATCCCGACATTCTCGGTCGCATCGCCGACCTGACCCCGCTGGCCGACGCTGCGCACGCCGCCGGCGCGCTGCTGGTCGCCGTGGTGACGGAACCCGTCGCTCTGGGCGCGATCAAGGCGCCGGGCCATATGGGCGCGGACATCGTCGTGGGCGAAGGCCAGTCGATCGGCGTCGGCCTGCAGTTTGGCGGTCCCTATCTGGGCCTGTTCGGCTGCAAGCAGAAATATGTGCGCCAGATGCCGGGCCGCCTGTGCGGCGAGACGGTCGATGCGGCCGGCAAGCGCGGCTTCGTGCTGACGCTTTCGACCCGCGAGCAGCATATCCGCCGCGAAAAGGCGACGTCGAACATCTGCACCAATTCGGGCCTGTGTGCGCTGGCCTTCAGCATCCACATGACCCTGCTGGGCGAGAAGGGCCTGCGCGAGCTGGCGACCCTGAACCACGGCCTGGCTGTGCAGGCTGCTGACCGTCTGGCCAAGGTGCCGGGCGTCACGCTGCTCAACGATGGCTTCTTCAACGAATTCACGCTGGTCCTGACCAAGGATGCGCGCGAGGTCGTCCGCAACCTCGCCGACAAGGGCGTGCTGGCCGGCGTCTCGCTCGGCCGCCTGTTCCCGGACGCGCCGGAGATCGGCCACGGCCTGGTCGTCGCCGTGACGGAAACCGTCACGCCGGAGGATATCGAAACCCTTGCCGCAGCGCTTGAGGAGGAACTGGCATGACCATGTTGAAGGAAGGTCGCCCGACCACCCCGCAGGCCGTCGCGCAGGAGCATATGGCCCCGGCAACCGCCACCGGCAACCGCGCGCTGATGCTGGAAGAAAAGCTGATCTTCGAGATCGGCTCGACCGACACCACCGGCGTCGATTTCGCCGATGCGCCCAAGGTGGCCAGCCGCCTCGGTTCGCTGGCCCGGACCGACAGCATCGGCCTGCCCGGCCTGTCGGAACAGGAAACGGTGCGCCATTACACCCGCCTGTCGCGCCAGAACTACGCCATCGATCTTGGCCTGTTCCCGCTCGGCAGTTGCACCATGAAGCATAACCCGCGCCTCAACGAAAAGGTCGCGCGGATGCCCGGTTTCGCCGACATCCATCCGCTGCAGCCGCAGTCGACGGTGCAGGGCGCGCTGGCCGTCATCCATGAACTGGCCGCCTGGCTGGTGACGCTGACCGGCATGCACTCGGTCGCGATGTCGCCCAAGGCGGGCGCCCATGGCGAACTGTGCGGCCTGCTGGCGATCCGGGCCGCGCTCGAAGCCCGTGGCGACGCGCGCAGCGTCATCCTGGTGCCCGAAAGCGCACACGGCACCAATCCCGCCACCGCCGCCTTCTGCGGCTACAAGGTCGAGGATATTCCCGCGACCCCGGATGGCCGCGTCGATCTGGAAGCCTTGAAGGCCCGTCTGGGACCGGACGTTGCGGCGGTGATGATCACCAACCCCAACACCTGCGGCCTGTTCGAGCGCGACATGAAGACGATCTCCGACGCGGTCCATGCCGCCGGGGCCTTCGTCTATTGCGACGGCGCGAACTTCAACGCGATCGTCGGCCGGGTCCGCCCCGGCGACCTGGGCGTCGACGCGATGCACATCAACCTGCACAAGACCTTCTCGACGCCTCATGGCGGCGGTGGTCCGGGTTCCGGTCCGGTCGTGCTGTCGGAAGCGCTCACGCCCTTCGCGCCGCTCCCCTTCGTGGAAAAGCAGGGCGACAAGTTCGTGCTGGTCGAGGAAGAAACGGCGGAGGATCACCACGCCCAGACCTTTGGCCGGATGGTCGCCTTCCATGGCCAGATGGGCATGTTCACCCGCGCGCTGACCTATATCCTCAGCCACGGTGCCGATGGCCTGCGCCAGGTCGCGAGCGACGCGGTGCTGAACGCCAACTATATCCTGCGCAGCCTGGATGACGTGCTCGACGCCCCGTTCGGCGCGGCCGGCCCGTGCATGCATGAGGCGCTGTTCAGCGACAAGGGCCTGGCCGAAGGCTTCACCACGCTCGACATCGCCAAGGGCCTGATCGACGAGGGCTTCCACCCGATGACCATGTATTTCCCGCTGGTCGTCCATGGCGCGATGCTGGTCGAACCGACCGAGACGGAAAGCAAGGCGGCGCTCGACCAGTTCATCATGGCGCTGCGCAGTCTGGCCGAACGGGCCAAGGCGGGTGACGAGGCGCTGAAGGGCGCGCCCTATCACGCGCCGCGCCGTCGCCTCGACGAGACGCTGGCCGCGCGCAAGCCGGTGCTGACCTGGTCCGAACCGGATCTGGCGGTCGCCGCCGAATAAGCCGGAAGCAAAGGGCGGTGGAGGATCTCCACCGCCCTTTTTGCATCGGCCGGCTACAGACAAGGATTTGTCCATGACACAGGACGCCCCCGCACCCTGGACGCCGCAGGGTGACGGCCCCGATCCGCGCCGCCATGCCCCCGCGACGCTGCGCAACCGCGATGCGATCGCGGCTGTCCTGCGGAACGAACTGCCCGATGCCGGCCTGGTGCTGGAAGTGGCGAGCGGCAGCGGCGAACATGTCGTCCACTTCGCCGTCACTTTCCCCGCGCTCGATTGGCAGCCCAGTGATCCCGATCCCGCCGCGCTGGCCTCGATCGCGGCGCTGCGCGGCGACGCCAATCTGCCCAATCTGCGCACGCCGCTGCTGCTCGACGCGGCGGGTGCCGACTGGCCGATCGATGCGGCCGACGCGCTCCTGTGCATCAACATGCAGTCTAACAGTTGTGGGGAAGAAAAATCAGTAGGTTATGCTGCCTGTTTATGTATCAACATGATCCATATAAGCGAATGGGCAGCAACAGTAGGACTATTCAGAGGATGCGAGAGGCTGCTGCCATCTGCGGCACCGCTGATCCTTTATGGCCCGTATCTGGAAGATGGTGTCGAAATTGCGCCGTCGAATTTGGCCTTTGATCGCTCATTGATGGAGCGTAACCCGAAGTGGGGCATTCGTAACGTGTCTGACATAGATAAGGTCGCGGTTGAGTTTGGATTCAAACGGGTCCGGCGGGTTGAAATGCCAGCTAACAATCTGATGCTGATCTACCATCACGACCAAGATATCTGAAAACCGACCATTTCTTGCCGTTTATACTGTTTGCAGCGCTCCCCAGAAGCAGACACATATGCCGTCGAGCGAAAGAATTGGCCATCCGATGAGCGAAGACCTGCGTAACTCTCTATTTTTGTGGTTCAACGGCTTGGCTTTTGCTGCCTTGCTTTGGGCGGGTCTCCATTTTAGCCCGTTGCAGGGGGTTAAGCGCGATTGGATGAATTTGGGCGGAGGGCTGCTCTGCTTGTTTAATTTAGGTTGGCTGTGCTGGGGGCTTTGGCGACGCCGGGCATCCCCCCAATAGCCCAAGCCGCCCTTCGTAGATTTCTCTGTCAGGTATTGGCTTGAAACAGGGTGGAAGCCGCCGGTCCGCTTCTCACCCAAAAGTGCTGCTCCACTCAGAGTGACCGTGGCGTAGTGGTTAACCATGAACATGGTGCATATCAGCCCCTGGGGCGCTACGCTGGGGCTGCTGGCGCGTGGCGCGCAATTGCTGGCGCCGGGCGCGCCGCTGATCCTCTATGGCCCCTATGTCGAGGATGATGTGCCGACCGCCTCCTCCAATCTGGCGTTCGACCTGTCGCTGAAGGATCGCAACCCGCAATGGGGCCTGCGGACCTTGACCGATGTCGACCGTGCGGCGGCCGATGTCGGGTTGGAACGCACCCGGCGGGTGGCGATGCCGGCCAATAATCTGATGCTGGTCTATCGTCGGGGATAGGGCGCTGATGGTCGTGCGCGCATGATCCGCGCAAGATGCTTCCACCCGGCGGAATCAGGCTCTAAAGCGCTTGGCGATGACCAACAGCCTGTTCTCGCTCGTCGCTGCCGAACTGTCCGCGCCGGCCGATCCGCGCGCGGCCGCCATGGCGGGGGCGCTGGCGGCGAAATATCCCGGCGCGGCGCGGGCGGTGCTCTTCTACGGCTCCTGCCTGCGCGAGGCCAATCTCGACGGGCTGATGCTCGATTTCTACCTGATCGTCTCCGATTATGAGGCGGCCTATGGCAAGGGCTGGCTGGCGCGCGCCAACCGGGCGATCCCGCCCAATGTCTTTCCGTTCGAACATGGCGGCCTGATCGCCAAATATGCCGTGCTGTCGGAGGCGGACTTTGCCCGGCTGAACAGCATGAAGGCGGACAATGTCTCGGTCTGGGCGCGCTTTGCCCAGCCGTCCCGGCTGCTGTGGTCGGCGGATGATCTGGCGCGCCAGCGCGCGCTGGCGGCGGTGGCGCAGGCCGCGCCGACCCTGTTGTCGCTCGCCCGGCCGATGGCGGACGGGCAGGGGGATGACCCCGTGGCGCTGTGGAAGGTCGGCTTCACGCTGACCTATAATGCCGAATTGCGGGCGGAGAAGAAGGGGCGCTCGCTCTCGATCGTCGATGCCGATCCCGACCGCTATCGCCGTTTTGGCGCGGCGGCGCTGGCCGAGGGGCTGCCGCCGTCGCCCGACCATGCGGACAAGGTCTGGCGCGGGCTGCAGCGGCGCGGCAAATATCTGTCGGTGGTGCGCCTCGCCAAGGCGAGCTTCACCTATGCCGGCGGGATCGATTATCTGGCGTGGAAGATCAACCGCCATGCCGGCACTGCAATCGAGATCAAGCCCTGGCAGCGGCGCTGGCCGCTGCTGGGCGCGGTCACTCTGCTGCCGCGGCTGTTCCTGGGTGGTTCGATCCGCTGAGCGCGTTCGACAGCGCCAGGCCCAGGGCATTGAGCGTGTAGGGCTTGCGCAGCACTTCATGCCCCCGGAAATCGTCGCTGTCGGTCGCGTCGCCGGTGAAGCCGGTGACGAACAGCACCGGCAGATGGCGCATATGGGCGGGCAGGGTGCGGATCATTTCCGGCCCGGTCATGTCGGGCATCAGCACGTCGCTCATGATCAGGCCGATATCGGCATTGTTGCTGAGCAGCTTGGCCGCCTTGCTGGGATGGTCGCAGGCGATCGGCAGGTGACCGAGTTCGGCTAGCGCCGCCATGGTCTGGTTCAGCACGCGCGGATCATCCTCCACCACCAGGATGCGGGTAGGTGGATGGAGCGCGTGCAGCTGTTCGCTCGCCGGGGCCTCTGCCGCGGCCTCCTGCTCGGTGAGGATGCGGCGCGGCAGGTAGATATGGACGCTGGTGCCGGTGCCCAGTTCGGATTCGATGCGGATTTCGCCCTGGCTCTGGCGCACGAAGCCGAAAATCTGGCTGAGGCCAAGGCCGGTGCCCTTGCCGACCGGCTTGGTGGTGAAGAAGGGCTCGAACACGCGGGCGGCGACCTCGGCCGTCATGCCACAGCCATTGTCGGTGACGCTGACGGTGACATAGTCGCCGGCCGGGCATTCGCCGATCTGGTTGGCGGCAAGCTGGGTCTGGCCGGTCGAGATGGTCAGCTTGCCCCGGCCCTCCATCGCGTCGCGGGCGTTGACGCACAGGTTGAGGAGGGCATTTTCCATCTGATGTTGGTCGACGAAGATGCGCCAGCCGCTCGCCTTGTGGGCGAAGCTGACGATGATCTGGTCACCGATCGTGCGATCGACCAGATCGGCCATGCCGCGCAGCAGGCTGTCGGGATCGACCGCATTGGGCAGCAGCGGTTCGGACCGGGCAAAGGCGAGCAGGCGGCGGGTCAGCGCGGCGGCGCGGTTGGCGCCCTCCATCGCATTGTCGAGATGATGGCCGGCCTCGGCCGGTTTCAGCCGCAGCTTGCGCTTGGCCAGTTCCAGCCCGCCGACGACGACCGCCAGCATATTGTTGAAGTCATGGGCGATGCCACCGGTCAACTGGCCGACCGCGTCCATCTTCTGCATCTGGCGCAGATTATCCTCGGCGGCGGCGCGCTCGGCGGATTCGCGCTTCAACTGCTCATAGGCGTCCGACAATTCGCTGGTGCGGGCGGAAACGGCCTCTTCCAGCCGGTCGGCGCGTTCCGCCTCCATATCCGCCATGCGGCGTGCGTTGCGCCGTTCGGTATAGGCGGCATTGACTAGCCACAGCGCGAACAGCACGCAGACCAGCAGGGCGAGGCCGACCATGCGCGACGTCTTGCCGACCAGTTCGGTGCGGTCGCCCGCCAGGCTGACGGCCAGGCTGCGTTCGCGCAGCCGCGCATTTTCGGCCTGGATCACCAGATCGATCAGCGCCGTCAGCCGCTTGATATCCTGCGATCGTCCGGCCTGATGGAATTGCGCCAGCGCGCCCATCTTCTGGTCATAGGTGGTGCGCAGGCCGATTTCGCTCAGCGTCTTGCCGCGCTGTTCGAAGGCGGCCTGGAGCGCGCGGACATTGCCGCGCTGCCAGTCGGACTTGCGGGTGGCATAGGTCAGCGACTTGAGCTGGCTGGCGGCGGTGCGCCACTGGTCCTGGAACAGGCGGCCGGTGTCGGGATCGAGGCTGATGACATAGCGGGCCAGCGTCACTTCGGCGCGGGCGGTCTTGGCCTCGAAGGCGCGGGCGAGCGCCATGATTTCCCAGCTGCGCTGCTGTTCGGCAAGGGCGCGCTGATGATCGCGCGAGGCGCTGCTGGCGCTGTAGAGCAGGGCGCCGAGCGATCCGATCAGCAATATGCCAAGGACCAGGGGCATGTAGCGCCGCGCCGCGGCGCGCCAGCCCCGGTCCTGTTCATCGATCACTTCGCGTTCCGCCATATACCGTTACACTAACCGAACTATGTTAACCGCGCGAATATGCAGGTTAGATGGTTCCGCTGCTGTAGCAGATTCTATCGCAGGAAATACCCGGTCGATCGTCGGAGTGTCGAAAAGCGCGATCAGTTGATCGCGCCGGTGGCCTTGCCGGCGGTCTCGAACATGGCGATGATCTGTTCGACCTGCTCGTCGCTATGTTCGGCGCAGAGCGAGCAGCGCAGCAGGAAGGTGCCGGCCGGGGTTGCCGGCGGGCGCGCCATGTTGACGTAGAGGCCCAGCTCCAGCAGCGTCTGCCACATCGCCACCGCCTGCATCTGGTCGGTCAGGATGACGGCGATGATCGCCGACTGCGGTGTGGCGCTGCCCAGCTTGAAGCCGAGGTCGGTCAGCCCCTTGTGCAGGCGCTGGCTGTTCTTCCACAGATGCGCGCGCTTTTCGCCGGCGTGCATCAGCTTGCGGATGCTGGTCGCGGCGGTGGCGACGACGCTGGGCGGCAGCGAGGCGGTGAAGACGTAGGGACGGCAGACGAGGCGCAGGATTTCGAACTTGGGATGGTTCGAGACGCAGAAGCCGCCGACCGTGCCGACCGACTTGGAGAAGGTGCCGACCACGAAGTCGATCTCGCCCTCGACGCCCTGTTCCTCATAGGCGCCACGGCCGTTGGGCCCGAAGAAGCCCATGCCATGGGCTTCGTCGCACAGGATCATGCAATTGGGATGCTTGCGGATGGCGGCGACCATCTCGGGCAGCGGCGCGACGTCGCCCAGCATCGAATAGACGCCTTCCAGCACGACCAGCTTCAGCGCGTCGGCGGGCAGGCGGCCCAGGCGCTTGTCCAGATCCTCGACGCTGTTGTGGCGGAAGCGGACGATCTCCGCATTGCCCATGGCGCAGCCGTCATAGATGGAGGCGTGGCTGTCGGCGTCGAGCACGACATAGTCGCCCTTACCCGCGAGGGTGGAGATGATGCCCAGGTTCGCCTGATAGCCGGTCGAAAAGACCATGGCTCCGCTCGTGCCGTAAAATTCCTTGAGCGCGTCCTCGACTTCCTTGTGGCCCTGATAGGTGCCGTTGAGGACGCGGCTGCCGGTGGTGCCGGCGCCGAACTCGTCCAGCGCCTTCTTGCCGGCTTCGACGACGTCGGGGTCGAAGGTCATGCCCATATAATTATAGGTGCCGAGCAGGATGGTTTCCTTGCCCTTGATGATCGCGCGGGTGGGCGAGAGCACCTGGTCCATGACGATCGCATAGGGATCGCGCACGCCCGTCGCCAGCAGCGCCTCGCGCTCGTTGATCAGCGGATCGAACTTGGAGAAGAGATCGCGGGTTTCGGTGGCGATGGCGGCGTCGGTCATAATATCAATGATCCCAAACCCGTTCGTCCTGAGCGAAGTCGAAGGACGCTGCTGAGCGAAGGCGAAGCATGGAGCCTCGGCTCCGCTCGGCAATGGGCTTCGACTTCGCTCAGCCCGAACGGTAGTTAAAGTGTCAGGCGGCCTTGAGCTTGGCGACCGCGTCGACCAGCTGGCCCACGGTCTCGATCTCGGCCTGCATGTTCATGGTGATGATGATGTCGAACTCGTCCTCGATGGCGGCGACGAAATCCATCACAGTCAGGCTGTCCCATTCCAGGTCGCCGGCAAAGGTGGTGGCTTCGGACAGTTCGACGCCCTTCTTGTTGAAAGGGGCGATCTGCGCTGCGACGCTGTCGAAAATCTCGCTGCGATCGGTCATTATCTCTTCAATCTTTCCATGAAAGCACGGCTTTTGCCGCCTTGGCTTGCTCTTTGGCAAGCGAATAAGGCGTCAATCGGGCAGCATCTGGGGCAAAATGCCTTGTTCGCGGAGCGCCGTGTCGCGCCGCGCTCTGCTATTCCAGCCCCGCAGGGGCGGGAGGGTCAGCGGAAATTGTCGGCGTAGGCCTGAATTTTCAGCGTCTTGGGCGGGGTCGCGATGACGGTGTAGGCGATCTTCTCGCGCTCGGCATAGGCGACGGCGGCGTCCTGCGAGGAGAAGCTGAGCTTCAGCTGCTGCTTGGTGTCGCCCGAGCCGGCCCAGCCGGTCAGCGGATCGGCCTTCTTCGCTTCGGCGGGCGCATATTCCAGCACCCACTTGTGAGTCAGCGCCTTGCCGGACTGGAGGGCGTTCTTCTGGATCTGGTAAATGCGCGCGGTCATCGCGATGAAACTCCGTAAAATCGTCATTGTGCGTTGCACCAGCGGTCACGCCCAAGTCAAGAGTTGCGGCGCGCGTCCGCATTTTTGGTGCGCAATGTGGCATTGGCGCTTGCCGGATCGTCGGGCCAGGGGTGGCGGGGATAGCGGCCGCGCATTTCCTTGGCCACGTCGCGCCAGTTGCCGGCCCAGAAGCCAGGCAGGTCGCGTGTCGTCTGGATCGGCCGGCCGGCGGGCGAGGTGAGCGAGAGGACCAGCGGGATGCGCTGGTTGCCGACGGTCGGATGCTGCGACAGGCCGAACAGCGCCTGCACCCGCAATTCCACGCGCGGGCCACCCTCGGCCGCATAGTCGATCGCATGGGTGGAGCCGGCGGGCGACCGGAAATCGGGCGGGGCGAGCCGATCGAGCTGCTGCTTGCCGTCCCAGCCGATCAGCGTTTCGAGCACGCCCGAAAGCTGCGACCGGTCGATGTCGGACAGGCGGCGTTTGCCCGCCAGCAGCGGCGGCAGCCAGTCGTCCAGCGTGTCGATCAGCGCCGCGTCGGACAGCGCCTCGATCCCGGCAAAGTCCGCCCGCATCCGCAGCGATTGCGCCGCTTCCGACCAGGGGAGGAGGACAAGGCCGCCCTGCCGCACGCCATCGACCAGCGCGGCGACCACGGCGTCGGGGTTGGGTCGGTCGTCGGAACCGGACGACAGGCGCACTGCGCCCAGCCGGCGTTCCCGCAGCGCCTCGATCCCGCCATTGGCGGGGCGGAACTTCACCGTGCGATGTTCGGCGATGCGCTCGCCGAACAAAGCGATCACCTCCGCCTCGCCGATCGGGGCGGCCGACAATATGCGCGCGCCCGCGGCGCTGCCTTGCACTTCGCCCACCGCCAGCCAGGCTTCGCCGGCCAATGGCGAGAGTGGATCGAGCCGGAAGCCGCGCCCGCCCACGCTGGCCCAGTCGGCGCCATCGGCGGAGCGGCGCTTGGCGACGCGATCGGGAAAGGCGAGGGCAAGGCAGAGGCCGACATCGTGCAGTCCACCCTCTGCGGGCGGCTGCGCATCGACGAACCTGGCCCAGCGCTTCGCCAATCCCCGTCCGGCCTCGGCCCGCTTGCCGCCCTCGCGCCGCCAGCGCCCGAGCCGCAAAGTGAGGTCGGTATCCTGGCCGCCCAGGCCGCGTTCACCGAGCAGGACCGCGATCTCGGCGGCGGTGTGGGCAAGGCCGCGCTCACCGGCGCGCACCAGCATATGGGCGATGCGCGGCGCCAGCGGCAGGGTGGCGAGCGCCTTGCCATGGGCCGTGATGCGGCCATCGGCGTCGAGCGCCTCCAGGGCGGTCAGTCGCTTGGCGGCCTCGGCCACGGCGGCGGCGGGTGGCGCGTCGAGCCAGCGCAGGCTGGCCGGATCGCTCACGCCCCACAGCGCGCAGTCGAGCAGCAGGCTGGAAAGATCGCTTTCCAATATTTCGGGTGGGTCGAAGGGCGGCATGCCCGCGGTCGCTGCTGCTTCCCACAGGCGATAGGCGACGCCGGGCCGCTGGCGCGCGGCACGGCCGGCGCGCTGGGTCGCCGATGCCTGGCTGGCGCGTTCGGTGACGAGGCGGGTGACGCCGGCGGCGCGATCATAGCGCGGGCGGCGAGCCAGGCCGGAGTCGACGACGATGCGCACGCCGTCGATGGTCAGGCTGGTCTCGGCGATCGATGTGGCCAGGATCACCTTGCGCCGCCCCGCGCGCGAGGGGCGGATGGCGGCGCGCTGGGCCGCCGGATCGAGCGAGCCGTGCAACATGTGGACCTCGAAGGCGCCGCCCTCGATCCGTTCGGCGGTGCGCTCGATTTCCCGGACGCCGGGCAGGAAGGCGAGCAGGTCGCCCTGCGTTTCTTCCTCCAGCGCGCGGCGGATGGCGGCGGCCATCTCATCCTCGATCCGCTTTTCGGCATGGCGGCCGATATGGCGTAGTTCGAGCGGCTGGATCTTGCCCTCGCTCTCGATCACCGGTGCGCCATCGAGCAGCGTCGAGAAACGCGCGCCATCGAGCGTGGCCGACATCGGCAGGATACGCAGGTCCGGGCGCAGCGCCGCCTGCGCGTCGAGCGCCAGCGCCAGGCCGAAATCGCTGTCCAGGCTGCGCTCATGCACTTCGTCGAACAGTACCGCCGACACGCCCGCCAGTTCGGGATCATCCTGGATGCGGCGGACGAAAATGCCCTCGGTCAGCACCAGCAGCCGCGTCTTCGCGCTGACCTTGCTGTCCATCCGCGTCGCATAGCCGACCGTGCCGCCGGGCTGTTCGCCCAGCATTTCGGCAATGCGCTCGGCTGCGGCGCGCGCGGCGAGGCGGCGGGGGGAGAGCAGCAGCACCTGGCCCTCGCACCAGGGCTGGTCGAGCAGGGCCGGGGCCACCGCCGTCGTCTTGCCCGCGCCCGGCGGCGCCACCAGTACGGCATTGCTGCTAGCGCGTAGGGCGGCGAGCAGGTCGGGCAGGACGGCATGGATCGGCAAAGCAGGGGCGGTCATGATCCACCCCCTCTCGCGCCAATCAGGCCAGAGCGCAAGGCGCGCAGGATAGAACGGCAATGCCCGAAGCCGTGCGGCTCCGGGCATTGCGTCTATTCCGGCGCTGGCGCGCGACGGTCAGTCGTGGCCCTTGCTCATGAACTGTTCGACCACGTTGGACATGTCGAAGCTCTTGCCGCCCTGGACCGGCGGATATTGGGCGAGGGTCGTCAGATGCTCGGTCATCAACGCGCCGAGCGGCCCGGTCTGCCACGCCACCTTCTGGAGCAGATGGCCGTAGGAGTCGCTGTTGTCATAGCTTTCGAACGGATCCATGCGGATGTTGAAGACCATCGGCTTTGAGCGGCCGACCATGGTGCCGTAATAATCCTCGTTGGTCGAGAAATGCCATTTCCACGGACCCATGCGCAGCGCGGTGAGCCGGGATTCATTATAGTGGAACACATGGTTCCGCGCCGAATCCTCGGCCTTGCCCGTCCAATAGTCGATGTTGTTGACGCCATCGATATATTGGCTCTTCTCCTTGAGAACCTTCTCGTTCACGTCCGTGACGCCGGCGGCGACGGCGAGGGTGGTGAACATGTCCTGATGGCACTGGATGCCGTTCTTGAGCTGCATCGGCGCGATCACGCCGGGCCATTTGAGCATCGAGATGACACGGACGCCGCCTTCATAGGTGGTCATCTTCTCGCCGCGCCAGGGCGTGGTCGCGCCATGCGGCCAGGAGGAATGTTCCGGGCCATTGTCGGTCGAATACCAGACGATGGTATCCTCCTCCAGGCCGCTTTCCTTCAGCCAGTCGAGCACGATGCCGATGTCATGGTCATGCTGCAGCATGCCCGAGCCGTGCAGGTCGGCGTCCGACGTGTATTTTTCCGCCGCATAGCGCCATTTGTCGTTGAGGCGGGTGTAGAGGTGCATGCGGCTGGTGTTGAGCCAGACGAAGAATGGCTCGTCGGCATCCTTGGCCTTCTGCATGAACTCCAGCGCGGGCGGGATGAATTCCTTTTCGTCCACCTCGTGCATCCGTTCCTGGTGTAGCGGGCCGGTGTCGACGATCTTCTGCTTGCCGACCTTGCCGTAGCGCGGATCCTCGGTCGGGTCGTCGACATCGGTGGCCCAACTGTGGATCACGCCGCGCGGGCCGAATTTCTTCATATAGGCTTCGACGCTGCCCGAATGGGCCTTGGCGAAATTCTGGTAATCGCGCTGCTCTTCCTCTTCCGACACGTTGAGATGATAGAGGTTGCCGAAAAACTCGTCGAAGCCATGGTTGGTCGGCAGATGCTCGTTGCGATCGCCCAGATGGCTCTTGCCGAAATGGCCGGTGCGATAACCCGCCGCCTTGAGCACTTCAGCCAGGCAGGGCGATGCCGGCTGAAGCCCGAGCGGATCGCCCGGCTGGCCCACCGTCACCATGCCCGAGCGGATCGGATATTGGCCGGTGATGAAGGCGGCGCGGCCGGCAGTGCAGCTTTGCTGGGCATAATGGTCGGTGAAGCGGATGCCGCCATAGCCGATGCTATCGATATTGGGCGTGGTATAGCCCATCGTGCCCAGGCCATAGGCGCTGACATTCTGCCAGCCGATATCGTCACCCCAGATGACCAGGATATTGGGTTTCTTCGTAGCCATGCCGAGTCTCCGACCATGATGGATCGGCGGAAGGCTAATGGCGGGTGGTCCGCGACGCTGCATGGGGATAATCCCGAGAAGCGACGGGGACATCCCCTATGCCCGGAGAAGGGGGGGGGGCCTAGCCGAACAGATAGATGTGGATCGGGTTTTTCGGATCGAGCAGCATCTTGGTCGTCAGCGCCAGCGACATGATGATGAGCAATGGCTTGATCAGCTTCGAGCCGAACCGCATGGCAAGGTGCGATCCGATCTGGCCGCCGGTGATCGATCCGACCGCCATGGCCAGGCCCGCGATCCAGATGACATGGCCACCCGCCACCATGGTCAGCAATCCCGCGACATTGGACGCAAAATTGGCGGCCTTGGTCTGGGCGGTGGCGCGCAGCAGCGACAGGCCGCCCAGCGCGATGAAGATGGTGGTGTAGAAGGCGCCGGCGCCCGGTCCGAAGAAGCCGTCATAGAAGCCGACCACGCCGATCATGCCGGACAGGCCCCACATGCCGGCGCGGGCATGGCGATCGGCGTCGCTGAGCTTGGGCGAGAAGGTGAAATAGGCCGCCATTGCGATCAGCAGCGCGGGCATCAGCCCGGCCAGGATCGACGGATCGACCCGTTGCAGCAGCCAGGCGCCACCGATCGACCCGATGAAGGCGGCGATCACCGGCCCCTTGTAGGTCGCAAGGTCCATATGGCCGCGCCGGGCATAGGCGACGCAGGCGCCGAAGGTGCCCAGGCAGCTTTGCAGCTTGTTGGTCGCGACCGCCGGCACTGGCGGTACGCCGGCGGCAAGCAATGCGGGCAGGGCAATGAGGCCGCCCCCGCCCGCCATCGCGTCGATGCAGCCGGCCATGAAGGCGGCGGCCATGAGGAAGGCGATGGTTTCGGGGGAGAGGATCACGCGCGCAACAGCCCTAAATTTCGCAGCCCCAAAGGATGCGAAAGGACTTCGCTGTCAGGCCGGGATGATGATGGGAGGGACGAGCGAAGCCGCTCGTTCCTCAATATGCCCGTGCTATCGCGAATTCGACCGCTTCGGTAAGGGCCGCTTTCGCCTTGCCGGCATCGAACATGCCCAGCGCATCGATCGCGCGCTGGCCATAATGGCGGGCGCGGGCCAGCGTGTCGGCGATCGCGCCGGTCTGGCGCAGCAGCTGCGTGGCGTGGGCCAGATCCTCGTCGCTGATGCGATGGCCCGAGATCGCGGCCTTCCAGAAGGCCTTGTCCTCGTCCGAGCCGCGCGCATAGGCCAGGATCACCGGCAGCGTGACCTTGCCATCGCGGAAATCGTCGCCGGCATCCTTGCCCATGGTGGCGCCGTCCGATTCATAGTCGATCGCGTCGTCGATCAGCTGGAAGGCGATGCCAAGGTTGCGGCCATAGACGTCGAGCGCATGTTCCTCCGCCTCGCTGCGGTCGGCGACCACGGCGGAAATGCGGCAGGCGGCGGCGAACAAAGCGGCGGTCTTGGCGCCGATGATGTCGAGATATTGTTCTTCGCTGGTGTCGATCTTGCGCTGGGCGGTCAGCTGGTTGACCTCGCCTTCGGCGATGATCGCCGATGCGCCCGACAGGATCTTCAGCACCTTGAGCGACTCGGCCTCGACCATCAGCTCGAAGGAGCGGGAGAAGAGGAAGTCGCCGACCAGCACCGAGGCGCTGTTGCCCCAGATGATGTTGGCGGTCTTGCGGCCGCGGCGCAGGCCCGATCCGTCGACGACATCGTCATGCAGCAGCGTGGCGGTGTGGATGAACTCGACCGATGCGGCCAGCTTGTAATGGCGCGATCCGGCATAGCCGACCAGGTCAGCGCAGGCGAGCGTCAGCATCGGCCGCAGTCGCTTGCCGCCGCCGGCGATCAGATGGCCGGCCAGTTCCGGGATCAGCGGGATGCGCGACTGCATCCGGTCCAGGATCACGCTGTTCACCTGGTTCATGCCATCGGCGACGAGCGCCATGATGGGAGCGAGCGAAGGGGCGCTGGTGCGGCCGATCGGGTGGACGTTGCCGGGGGAGGATGCAGTCATGACAAGCGTCCTCTGGCGGGGCAAAAAGCAGATGGCAAGCGGGAATAGCTTGCCTGCGCGGCGCAATGGCGCAAAAAGCGCGCCGGACGATTGATTGACGCATCGCAGTAACGGAAAAGCCACGCCTTTTCCCGCCGCGATGCCCCTGTGGAGAATGCCAGGTGGACGAGACTTTGAAGCGCTATCGCGAGAGCATCGACAATATCGACGCGGCGCTCGTCTTCATGCTGGCGGAGCGGTTCAAGGTCACTCAGGCGGTCGGCGAATATAAGGCGACCCATGACCTGCCGCCGGCCGATCCGGGGCGGGAGGAACGCCAGATTTCGCGCCTGCGCCAGCTCGCGCTCGACGCCAATCTCGATCCCGACTTCACCGAGAAATTCCTGCGCTTCATCATCGATGAGGTGATCCGTCATCACGAGCGGCTGCGGGAGGGATAAGAGGCTTTAATCCTTCGGATAATTTTCATGGCCTGCATTGGGCCAGTGGAAATGCGTGTAGGTCAGCATGGTCGAGAAGCTTTCCGACCGGACCTGATGCCACCAGCCGATCGGGATGAAGAGCAGGTCGCCCGGCGTCAGCCGCACTTCGTAGCGCAGAACGTCGCGGGCGCGCGGGTGTCGAGCCAGCCGCGCCGGATCGGTCAGGTCGCCGACATCGCTGAAGACATGGCGGTTATGCGCCAGCCGATGGGTCTGCGACGGCGGCACCAAAATGACATGCTTGGTGCCCGTCACCTGCGCTAGCAGGTTGTTGGTGAGGTCGAAATGGAGCGGGGTGAACGCGTCCGCGCCGCCGATCCACAACATGCCCGGCGTCGGTGCCAGATAGGCGTCGGGATGGCCAAGGTCGGCCTGTAGCGGCGCGAGGGCCGGGCCATTAGCCGCGCTGTTATAGGCGGTCAGATAGGCGTCATTGCCGCCGTCGCGCACCAGGTCGATGAACTGGCGGAACGGCGCGCGGCGCTTGTGCCGGTCCTTGGCCAGTTCATAGTCGGCGGCCTGCGCGCGGCCGCCCTGATATTCGATTTCCGCCACGCCAATGGCATCGGCCAGATAGTCCGGTGTCCATTTCGCGCGGGCGGGCCAGCCCTCCATCGCCCCCTTGATCAGGACCGGGCGGCCGGGCGCGTAGAAATTATGCAGGAAATCCTCGCCTGACAGCGCGTCGGCGGTCAGCAGGCCGGAGGCATAGGGCGACAGCGCGCGCTGCTGCTCCATGACGTTGAGCAGCCAGTCGCGCCGCTTGAGCGCGAGCGCGCTGTCGTCGCGGGGCGCGGGCACAGGCTTGGGCGGCACATGGGGCGCGGCATTGGCGGACGGCGCGCCAAAGCCGACCTGGCGCAGGGTCATCTGCATCTGCATGTCCGCCGCCTGCGACAGGATCGAGGGAAGCGGCGGGGTGCGGCCAGATTTGCTCATGACCCGCCCTAGCGCGCGATCATGACCGCCATGTTGCAGGATGTGACGAACCTGTGACGGCGCGGTGGCGGTTCAGGCTGGCTCCACCACCTCGGTCCGCTTCGGCTGCGACCGGCCCAGCAGCACGCCGCCCAACGCCAGCGCGAAGCCGGCGATCTGCACCGGGCCGAGCTTCTCGCCGAACAGCAGCCAGGCCTCGACCGCGGCGAGCGGCGGCACCAGCAGGAGGAGCATCGACATGCGCGTCGGTCCCTGGGTGCGCACCAGCCAGACCAGCAGCGACAGGCCGGCCGCCGACAGGCCCAGCACCGACCAACTGAGGCCGATCCACATCATCGGGCTATTGTCCCAGCGCCATTCGCCCACGATCAGGGTGGCGGCGATCGCCACCAGCGCGCCGCCGGCATTCTGCACCGCGCCCGACACCCAGATCGGATCGCCGCCGATCGTGCCGCGTTGGATCAGCGTGCCGCCGGTCATCGCCAGCACCGCGACGATGCCGCCGATCGCGGGAATGAGCGTGATCGCGCCCGCGCCCGACTTGGCGATCGCCGGCATCAGCACGCAGCCGACGCCCAGGATGGCGATGGCAAGGCCGGTCCAGGCGCGCGCGGGCAAGCGCTCGCCCAGGATCGCGACGCTGGCGACCGCGACCATCAGCGGCTGGGTCGCGCCCAGCAGCGACATGATGCCGGCCGGCATGCCATGGCTGACCGCCCACCAGCTGAGCGTGAGGTAAAGGCCGTGCAGCATCGCACCCGCCGCCAGATGCAGCCTCAATTGCCGGCCGCGCGGCCAGGGCTGGCGCCCATGCAGCGCCAGCGCACCCAGAAGTAGCGCCGTCAGGCACAGGCGTGCGGCCAGGATCAGCTCGGGCGCGCCATGGGGCACCATCGCGCGGGCGACGATGAAGCCGGTGGACCAGATCAGGACGAACAACAGGGATGCGATGATGCCGAACATGGCGCAGCCCATGGCCGATGCGCGCGCGCCTGTCGACCCGGCCAAGGGGTTAAAGGATCAGAAGCTGCCGATCGTCGACCCGATCAGGATCACGGCGACCAGCGCTGCAAGCGAGCTGACGATGCCGGCCATGGCGATATCCAGATAGGATTCGCGGTGGGTGACGCCGCTCAGCGCCAGCAGAGTGACGATCGCGCCATTATGCGGCAATATGTCCAGCGTACCGGACCCGATCACCGCCACCCGGTGCATGATGGCGGGATCGGTGCCGGTCTGCGCCGCAATCTCCATATAGGTCGGCCCCAGCGCCTCCAGCGCGATGGTGAGCCCGCCCGATGCCGATCCGGTGAGCGCAGCGAGCAGGTTGGTCGCCACCGCCAGCGACACCAGCGGCCCGCCGCCCATGCCCAGCACCCAGTCACGGATCATGTGGAAGGCGGGCAGCGCGGCGATCACCGCGCCGAAGCCGACCAGGCTCGCCACGCTGATGATCGGCAGCACGGCGGCGTTGGCGCCCGAATCGATGCTGTCGCGCAGGCTGACGAGGCGGCCCCGGTTGCACAGGATGATGGCGAGCGTCGCGATCATGAGTGCTGCCGTCACCGACCATATGCCCGCAACCGCGCCCAGGCTGGTGCTGCCCCACAGCGGCTCCGCCAGGAAGGGCGCATCCCAGGTCGGGAACAGCCAGAGCGAGAGGATGAGGTTGCAGCCGATCATCACCCCGATCGGCAGGAAGGCGATGGCGAGCGAGGGGCGGTCGTCGGTGGGTGCCCCTTTGTCCATCTCTGCGGGGTCGAAGGTGGAGGCCGTCGTCGTATGCTCGCGCATCCGCGCGCTGTCGACCGGCACGGCCGGGGACAGGCTCGGGTCATAGCCCTCCTGCCGGGCGGCGGCTGACCCTTGTGCTCGCAGCAGCCAGCCCAGCCCCACCGCCAGCATGATGATCGCGGCGATCAGGCCGAGGCCCGGCGCGGCATAGATGGAGGTGCCGAAGAAGGGCATGGGAATGACATTCTGGATCGCGGGCGTGCCGGGCAGGGCGGTCATGGTGAAGGTCGATGTGCCCAGGATGATGGTCGCGGGCACCAGCCGCCGGGGGATATTGCCGGCGCGGAACAGCGCCTGCGCCATCGGCACCAGCACGAAGAAGGCGACGAACAGGCTGACCCCGCCATAGGTCAGGATCGCGCCGGCCAGCACCACCGCCATGATCGCGCGGCTGGACCCCAGCCAGCCGATCATGGCATCGGCAATGGTGCGCACCGATCCGCTGTCGTTCATCAGTTTGGCGAAGATCGCGCCGAGCAGGAAGAGCGGGAAAAATTGGGCGAGGAAGCCCGCGGCGGCGACCATGAATATCTGGGTCCAGCTCGCCAGCATCGGATAGCCCGAAAAGCTGGCGGCGATCATCGCCAGCGCCGGGGCGAGGAACAGGACGCTCCAGCCGCGATAGGCCATGGCGATCAGCGCGCCGAGCGCGACCAATATGCCTAGGAAGCTCAATGCCTCAGACATGGGCGAGCAGCGCGTCGATATCGAGCGTCGATTCCCGGCCGATCGCCTGGCCATGATCCTTCAGGAAATCGTCCGCCGCCTTGCGCCCGATCTTCTTGAGCTTCCACAGGAAAGCCCATTCCGCGTTCAGCTTGGACGAATGGCCGAATTGCAGCATGTCGGCGCTGGCGATGCGGTGGATGCGCATCTTCGCCCATTTCTCGCCCTCGCCATGGCCGGGGTCGGCAACCTGGCGCAGCAGCGCCATCATCCGGATTTCCTGCAACAGCACGGCGTTGAAGGAAATCTCGTTCAACCGGCTGGCAATGTCGCGCGCGGCATAGAGGTCGGTGGCGCGCTCGACCGGGTTCACCTGGATCAGGATGGTGTCGTCCGAATCGCAGTCGCGCACCAGCGGCGTCAGCGTCGGATTGCCCGAATAGCCGCCGTCCCAATAGGCCTCGCCATCGATCTCGACCGCGTGGAACATGGTCGGCAGGCAGGCGGAGGCGAGCAGAACGTCGGGGGTGATCTCCGCATTGCGGAACACGCGGGCCTGGCCGGTGCGCACGCTGGTCGCGGTGATGAACAGGCGGATCGGGCTGGCGGCAAGATGGTCGAAATCGACGCATTCGTTGAGGATGTCGGTCAGCGGGTTGAACCCGCCCGGATTGAGATCATAGGGCGAGCAGAGCCGCGCCATCAGGTCCATGCCGACATAGAGTGGCGAATAATCGAGCGTCCAGCGGCCGAGCGCTATGTCGAGCGGACTGCGGCGGAACGGGCTGAACATTGCCCCGTCCGACACCTTGCTCCAGAAGCGGGTGAGGGCGCGGCGGGCGCCCGGCGCGCCGCCATGGGCATAGCCGCTGGCCAGCACGGCCGCGTTCATCGCCCCGGCCGACGTGCCCGATATGCCGTCGATCCGCAGCCAGGGTTCCTCCAGCAGGCGGTCGAGTACGCCCCAGGTGAAGGCGCCATGGGCGCCGCCGCCCTGCAGGGCCAGGTCGATCAGGCGGCTTTCCGGTGCGGCAGTCGGATCGGGCATCGGGCACCTCGCGCTTGGCGGGGATGCCCCGCTGTCGGAGTTTGTTGCGATGCAGCATGGGACCATTGCGGCCCGCCAATGTCAACGCCTTGCGCGTTGCACAAACCTCATTCCCGGCCCGCGCGGATCGCCGCGCCGCCCGCGATCGGCGTGATCGCGACCAGCAGCAGCGAGGCGGCGCCGAGGAATTTGAACGCGGCGCCGCTGCCGTCGCCCAATGTGCCCGCGCCAAAGATCAGCAGCGGCACTGCCAGCGGCAGGGCGAGCAGGCCCGCCAGCGCGCCCGACGAGCGCAGTCCGGCGGTCAGCGTCGCCACCAGCAGGCCGAGCGCGGCGAGCGCGGGCGTGCCGATCAGCAGCCCGGCCTCCAGCGTCAGGATCGTCGCGTCGTCCAGCTTCAGCAGCGCGGCGGCGGGCAGGGCGGCGATCATCAGCGGCGGGCCGAAACCCAGCCAATGGGCAATCAGCCGGGCGATCACCACCATCTCCTCGCTGATGCCGCGCAGCGCGATCTGGTCCAGGATGCCGGCGTCGCGATCGGGGGCGACCAGCCGATCGACCGGCAGCAGGCTGGCGAGCAGCGCCGCGATCCACAGCATGCCGCCGCCGGTGCGGGCGAGCAGGGCGGCGTCGGGTCCGACAGCAAAGGGGTAGAGGCTGGCGACCAGCAACAGGAAGGCGACCGGCAGCCACAGCCCGGCCGAGCGCCAGGCCTGTCCCAGGTCGCGGGCGACGAGCAGGGCGATCAGTCGCATGACGCCTCCTGCGCCGGGTCCGGCACATGGGCGGCCATGGCGATCCGCACCGGATCGGTCAGCGGCAAAGGCTGGTGCGAGGCGGCGACGACGATGCCGCCGGCCGCCAGATGGTCCGCCACCGCCGCGCCGAGCAGCGCGACCGACGCATCGTCCAGGCCATTGGCCGGTTCGTCGAGCAGCCAGATATCCGCGCCGCTGGCGATCACGCGGGCGAGCATGGCGCGCTTGCGCTGGCCGGTGGAAAGCATGCGGACGGGCACGTCGCGCAAGGGGGCGAGCGCCATGGCGTGGAGCGCGCGGTCGAGCGCGGCGTCATCGGCCCGATCGAGCTTCGCCCAGAAGCCGAGTGCGCGGTGGAGCGGCAATTCCATGTCGAGCGCCAGCCGCTCGTCGGCCAGCGCGACGCCGCCCTGGCGGTCGATCGTCCCGGCATAGGCGGGCAGCAATCCGGCGCACTGGCGCAGCAGGCTCGACTTGCCGATGCCGTTGGCGCCGTGCAGCAAGGCGCTGCCGCCGGCCGCCAGCACCAGGTCGACGCCGGCAAAGAGCAGGCGTCCGCCGCGCAGACAGGCCAGGCCCGACAGGCGCAGCGCCGCGCCGCTCATGGGGCGACCATATCCTCCAGCACATGCATGTCGATGTCCGACAGGCCGAAATGATGGCCGATTTCATGCACCACGACATGGGTGATGAGCGCTTCGAGCGGCACGCCGGTTTCGACCCATTCGTCGAGCAGCGGGCGGCGGAAAAGATGCACGGTCGGCGGCAGGTCGCCGGTCTGCGCCTCCTGCCCGAAGGGACGGCCGCTATAGAGGCCGGTCAGGCCGAACGGATCGTCAATCTCCATCTCCTTCAGGATATCGGCGTCGGCAAAATCCTCGACCAGCATCACGACATTGGAGAGATAGGAACGAAAGGGCTCGGGCAGGCGGCTCAGGGCCTCCAGCGCGAGTGTCTCGATTTCCTGTGGGGTAGGGGCGAAGCGGAACGATTGACCAGTGTCAGGCATGGCTGTCACATAGGCGAAAGAAATAACGCAGGATAGAGAAATGCTTGCCAGACTGAACGAAACGGAACGGGCGATCGCGCTGGCGGATTTGCCCGAATGGACGGCGGTCACCGAACCGGACGGGATTGCGCGCAGCTTCGCCTTTCCCGACTTCGTCGCCGCCTTCGGCTTCATGACGCGCGTCGCGCTGCTGGCGGAAAAGGCGGACCATCATCCCGAATGGTCCAACGTCTATAACCGCGTCGAAATCACGCTCACCACCCATGATGCCGGCGGCCTGTCGCAACGGGACATCGATCTGGCGAAGGGGATAGAGGCGCTGCTGCGCTGATGCTTGACGCGGCATCGTCCGGCCGATAATCGCCCCGGCAACATCAAGAGTCGGGCCAACGTCCGACACCAACCTGCTCCCCGAGCAAGGTGGTGCCCCTCGCCAAGAGGGGGATGTGGCCGGACCGGCAATCCAACGGGACATGCAGCCACGACGACGTTGATCCGATGCTTGGTCACACACCAGCAGACGGAAGCATGACGTGCCCATTTCCACACAGCAATTTGCCAGCGACAATTATGCCGGGGCCTGCCCCGAGGCGCTCGACGCGATGCTCGCGGCGAACAGCGGATCGGCGACGGCCTATGGCGAGGATGAATGGACGCAGCGCGCGGCGGACAATTTCCGCACCCTGTTCGGCGGCGATGCGGAGGTCTTCTTCGTCTTCAACGGCACCGCCGCCAATTCGCTGGCGCTCGCGGCGCTGTGCCAATCCTATCATAGCGTCATCTGTTCGGCGGCCGCCCATGTCGAGACCGACGAATGCGGCGCGCCCGAATTCTTCTCCAACGGGTCGAAGCTGCTTGCCGCGCCCTCGGTCGATGGCAAGCTGACGCCCGACGCGATCCGGCAGCTCGCGACCAGCCGGTCCGACATCCATTTCCCCAAGCCGCGCGTCGTCACCATCACCCAGCCGACCGAGACCGGCCTTGTCTACACGGTCGAGGAAGTGCGCGCGATTTCCGCCGTGTGCCGCGAACTGGGGCTGAAACTGCATATGGACGGCGCGCGCTTTGCCCATGCCTGCGCCAGCCTGGGCTGCGATCCGGCGGAGATCAGCTGGAAGGCGGGCGTCGACGTGCTCTGCTTTGGCGGCACCAAGAATGGCATGGCCGTGGGCGAGGCGGTGATCTTCTTCGATCGCGCGCTGGCGCAGGATTTCGACTATCGCTGCAAGCAGGCGGGGCAATTGGCGTCGAAGATGCGCTTCCTGTCAGCGCCCTGGATCGGCCTGCTGGAAAGCGGTGCCTGGCTGCGCAACGCGCGCCACGGCAATGATTGCGCGCGCCGGCTGGCGGCGGCGATCGCCGACTTGCCCGATGTCAGCCCGATCTTCCCGGTGGAGGCCAATGCGTTGTTCCTGTCCGCCCCCGCGCCGGTGCTGGACGCGCTGCGCGCGCGCGGCTGGCGCTTCTACACCTTCATCGGCGGCGGCGCGCGATTCATGTTCGCCTGGGATGCGCAGGTGGAGCGGGTCGACGAACTGGCCCGCGACATCAGGGAAGCCTGCCTGGCGGTCGCCGCCTGACCACAAGCTGATCCGAATAGGCGCAAGGGCATGGGCGCGCTGGCGCGGGTGCGCGTTTGCCCATGTCCTTGTTACGATATCGAAATGTCATCATGCAGCGGGGTAGGATAGCGGGATGATCCGTTGAGGATGCTCCAAAGCGGATGATCTTGCCTGGTCCAGCCAATTGAAAAGAGGCGCTGATCCGGGCCTTTATCACGCCGCTGGCACAGGGGCCGGTGCGTGGACGGAGGCTGTCATGAAGAGGATCGGATGGTTGCTGCTGGGCGTCATGGCGCCGCAGCCGGGGCAGGCGCAGGAGGCGGCACCGATGGCCGAAGCGCGGGCGGCGATCGAGACCGCCGATCTGGCCGCGCTGCCGCCGGAGGTGCGCGCTGCGATCGGCCGGGCCTATTGGGTGTCGGAAATCCTGCAGATACGGGGCGTCGAGAAGGTGCCGGGCCAGACGCTGGCGGTCGACGAATTGATCTTCAAGCCTGATGGCATGATCGAGTTTACCGGCCAGCATCCTTGGGTGCTGCTGTTCGCCAAGCGGATGCGGATCGAGGATCCACAGTCCTTGCTGGGTATCCGACGGAATACCGCGCTGCTGGCCGGGCCGAAGGGCCAGGCGGGACAGACCGGTACACACGGTGCCCGTGGCAATCGTCGCGGCTCTGACGGTGAGCCGGGACGGCCGGGGGGACGCGGCACCAATGGCGGACCGGGCGCGACAGCACGGGTGCCCGATCTTTATATCGTGGCCGGCCGGCTGGAGGCGACGGCCACGGGGAGCCCGCTCAGTCAGGTGCGCATGAACATCGATTTTCGTGGTGTGCCGGGTGGCCCCGGTGGTGCAGGCGGCAGCGGTGGAACCGGCGGTCATGGCGGTGATGGGCGTGATGGCAGGGCGGAGATGGGAATTTGCAGTCGCGGGGCAGGCAATGGGGGTGACGGCGGGCGTGGTGGCCCAGGGGGCAATGGCGGCGCGGGGGCCAATGGTGGCGATGGCGGCGCGGTCTATGTCATCGGCCCGGCCGCGGTGACCGACATCTTCACCGCAGGAGACATCCTGACCGGCGGCGGGGCTGGCGGACGCGGCGGGGCGGCAGGGCCGGGTGGCCAGGGTGGTGCGCGGGGATCACGCGGATCTCAGCCAGGGACATGTGATGGCGCGCATCCGGGCGATGTCGGCGCGACGGGGCCGCGTGGCAAAGTCGGGCCTGGCGCACAGCCCGGCGTTCGGGGCCGTGTCTTCGCTGTCAGGATTGGCGGGCTGGATATGCTACAGGCGCCGCCCTCACCCTGATGTCGCTCAGGGTTCCTCGCCCTCGATCCGGGCGTCATAGCTGCTCAGTGCGCTGATGACGTCCGGCATCTTTTCGTAGCGCTTGCGCAGCAAGGCCAGCTTCGCGTCGGTGCCGGAGCAGAGTTCGGCGACGCTTTCCTCGATATAGGCGCGCCGTTCCGCATCATAGGGTTCCTCGCCGCGAAAATGGTCGCAGCTGTCGCGGTCGACCATGAAGGCGGTGACTTCGCGCGGGAAGGGGGCGGGCTGGGCTGCATTGCTGGACGGCGGCAGGTCGAGCGAATTGGTCGGGCCGGGCGGGCCGACGGTGACGATCGGCGCCGGGCGCGAGGGCAGGACGGCGGGGGGAGCGGGCGGCGGCGGATCGGGCTGGACGACGGCAACGGCCACCTGCTGCGGCGTGCTGACCGGGGCGGCCTGTGCGCTGTCATCGGACGAGCCCTTGCAGCCGGTGACGAGCACCAGCGCCAGCATCATCGGAAACAGCTTCAAACGCCCCTTCACCCGATTTCCTCCCGCAGTCCGGCGATCAGATCCGCAACATGCGGCAAGCGCGACTCTTCCTCGTCGAGGATCGCCAGAAACGCCGCCCGCCTATAGTTGCGCAACGCCCCTTCGGGAAGACGGGTTGGGGCAGGAATTGCGGAAATTACGATATCCAGCAGACGCTCCACCCCATGGAGCCTGCCCCACAGATAGTCATTCTCCCGATAGACCCGGCTGAAGAAGGCGCCAAAATTGTTGAATTCTATGCCTTTTAGCGTGGCGTTGGCGCCGCCGGTGCGGATGGCGGTGCAATCTTCGGGCGAAATCCGGTCGACCTTTATCGGATCATATTCATCGACAGCGTCACCCTGAAGCAACGGTAAGGTCGCGATGTCGGAGAAGGGGAAACCGAGATAGGCCAGCAACATGGTGCGGCGGCCGGCCTTGGGCAGGTTGGCGAGCGCCTCGGCCAGCAGCATGTCGGCCGCCTCGTCGCGGGCGCGCAGGCCGCGCGCCTGCGCCATCGCCTCCAGCGCGGCACCGGCGTCGGTCGGCACCTGCGCCGCGGCGGCGCGGACATGATCATTGTAGAAATCATTGCCCTCGCATTCGGTGTAGAGGGCGAGCGCGCGATAGATGGCGTCGTGCATCGCCTGCACCGCTTCGCTGTCGGCATCGGCCTCCAGTTCCAGCGTCTCGGCCAGCCGCCGGGCCAGGAAACGCAGGCGGCGGATGCGGAAGGCCAGGTCATGGGTGCGGAAGAACAGGACGGGCGCGGCGGCGGAACCGGCATCCTCGGTCAACTGGTCGGCGCCGATCGCGCGCACCTGCTTCCAGATCGCCTGGCGATAGGCTTCGCGCATCATCGGCGCATCTTCGCCGCTCAACTGGAACAGACGCGCGGCCAGATCCTCGACGATGCCCGACAGCTTGAGATGGGCATAAGCGGGGAAGGCGAAACCGGCCGAGGCGGCGGCACGCTGCTGCGCCTTGCCGCGCCAGGCCGACAGGCGCGCCGGCGTCGGCCGGTCGAGGAACAGCATGCGGCCGATCGCCCCCTCCACCTCCGCCTCGATGCCGGGGCGCAGCGCCTGGATGATCCGGCCCATGCGGCGGATGCGGGCGGAATGGCGGTCGATCGCCTCCAGATTGTCGCGGATCGGCTGTTCGCGCGGAATGTCCGACAGCGCGCCGAAGATGGTGCGGAAAAAGCCGGGCAGCGGCGCATTCTCGCCGATCGGCGCTGCTTCCTCCTCGCCCTCGCGGTTGAGGTGGATCGATCGGTGGCCGGGCTTGGGATCGATATAGACGAAGCGGCGGTCGACCTCGCGCCGCGACGGCCGGTTCTTGAGCGCGCCGATCGCCTGGGCGAAGGGGGCGTTGGCCAGCACCGATCCGTCGATCAGCACCGCGTCCTCCGCCTCGCCCCGTGCCGCCCGGCGCGGCAGCACGCGCGCCAGGAAGGCGTCGCGGCCGGGCCAGGCGCGGTGGCGGCGCTTCAATACCCGGTCCAACTCGCGCACGGTGAAGGGCGGAAAGGCGCCGGGGAAGCTGGCGGTGGCGCGCGCGGCAAAGACCAACTCGGCCGGATCGGCAAAGCCGCTGGCGCTGCCGCCGCGTCCGCGAAAGCCGATCGACAGCCGATGTTCGGTCTCGATCACCTGGGGCGGGCTGTTGAGGCTCAGGCTCTGCACATGGCCGTCGAAATCGGTGACGGTGACGAACAGGTCGAGCGGATGGCCGTCGGGCAGCAGCGACGGGCCGGCCGGCGTGGCCGCCATCGCGTCGAACGCATCGAGCAGCATGGTCGAGAATATTTCCCCGCCAAAGGGCGGCTCGAACCAGCGCGAACGGATGAAGCGCGACAATTTCATCCGCACCTCTTCGCGCGTGTCGGGCGCCACCGTGCGCTCGACCGCGTCGCCGGGGCGGCGCGCGGCCATCCACACCAGCGGCGTCGCCCAGAATTTGGTCAGTGCGCGGGCGGGGCGGGCATCGGGATCGAGCAGTTCGTCGACATCGGCATTATCGAGCCACAGCGCAGTGAGTGGCTCCAGCGACTGGCCGGTCTCGATCGCCTGGGCCAGGAAGATGCCGTTGATGCCGCCCGCGCTGGCGCCGGCGATGATGTCGGGCAGTATGCGCAGCCGCGTGCCGCTCGCCGCCTCGATATCGGCGAGCAGCCGATGATAGACCGCCTCGCTCGCCCCCTGCGGCGCCACCCCGTCATGAAAAGCCCGGCTCGCCCGCGTCAGGTGCCAGATTTCCTTGGTGATGCCGTGCATGTAGACGGCCAGGCTGATCCCGCCATAACAGACGAGCGCGAGGCGTAATTCCTTCTCCCTCATGGGGATAGGGATCGCAAAGCCAGGCCGCCTTGTCGAGAGGCGGAATGTCCCACCCCCTGTCCGAAAGCGGGAAGGAGGAGTTGGATGGGTGGCTAAGCAACGGCCTGTTTTTTTACCGTCATCGCCGCGCAGGCGGGGATCCATCTCCCCAGCGTCGGACCAGATGCAAGGTCAGGGGATGGATTCCCGCCTACGCGGGAATGACAAAATGGGGTGGATTGCGGAATGGCGGGTTTAGGGCAAAATTACCTGATAGCCGACATCGCTATTTTGCTAGACTGTCATTAGCCTCTTTCACGATTTCCGCTTCCATATCTTCGGTATTCGTATTCGTGTAGGCTTCCATTCTCCAGCGGCCGTCGAGATAATGTTGGCCCACAGCCGCTTCGAGAAACGTCACAATCTCTTGCAACTCAATTTCAGTAAATTCCCAGTTGAGATGATCTTCATACGCCTGTTGGTAAACCGCTCGTCGCTTCTCATACGCAGCTTTAAGTGCCTTGAACCTAATCTCAAATCCACCGGATAGGCTCTCAGTCAGAGTTTCGCCAGAAGGAGCGCCCCACAGTGGGCCACCGGGCATGGCGTAACGCTCAAGGAAACTGCCAGTGTCGAGTTGATCTTGAAGGCCTATGGCTCGCATAAACCTCTTGATCAGTTGGAGTTTCGAGGCGCTAGGCGCTCTTTCAATCTGCGCTGACGGGGCTGTTTGCGAGCGCATGCGTTCGGCTCCAAATGCATTAGTTGGCACGGTGATTACCGCGATTAAAGCAAGCAGGAATGTCTTCATAAGAGTATCGTGCCAGAGCCGGTTATCGGCCGCAAATGGTCGTCTTCAGACCCTCTGCCGTCCCCCCAACACGCGCCGCATTCACCCGACCCGTAACTCCGCCCAGATCGGCAGATGGTCCGACGCCTTGCGCGCGGCGGCGCTTTCGTGGACGCCGCTGTCGACCAGGCGGATGCGACCGCAATGCATGATCCGGTCGAGCCGGGCGACCGGGCGGCGGGCGTGGAAGCTGCGGCCGCAGGGCGCGAAGCTGTAATGGCGGGCAAAGTCGGCGAGGCAACCGCGCTCGGCGCTCCATTCGTTGAGGTCGCCCATCAGCACCGTCGGCAGCGCGTGACCCTGCGCCGCGGCATGGATCACCGCCGCCGCCTGCTTGCGCCGCCACAGCCCTGACAGGTCGAGATGCATGCCGAACACGCGCAGGGTCGCGCCCTTGATCGCGACCTCCGCCATGGTCGCGCCGCGCGGCTCCAGGCAGGGCAGGTGCAGCACGTCATAGGCGGCGACCTCCGCCTCCTTGCGGACGATGATGGCATTGCCGTGCCAGCCCATGCTGTCGGTCTGGACATTGAGCGGCACCGGCTTGTAGCCGCTCTGGCGGTCGAGCAGCAGCGGCGGGATCGCGGCATAGCGTATACCGAAGCGCCGGTCGGCCTCCTGCAGCGCGATGATGTCGGCATCCACTTCGTTGAGCACGTCGATCACCCGCTCGGGTGAACGGCGGCGGTCGGTGCCGATGGCCTTGCGGATATTATAGCTGGCGACGCGGATCGTGGCGGACATCCTCCTTCAATGCGCCAGCCGCGCGGGGGTTTCCAGCCTCGATGCAAGATCGCGTTTGTGTTCCTTTTATGTTCTGTTATGCGTGGACCATGGCCAAGGCAAAGCGCAAATTCGTCTGTCAACAATGCGGCACCGTTTCCGGCCGGTGGCAGGGGCAGTGCGATGACTGCGGCGAGTGGAACAGCATCGTCGAGGAAGCGGCCGAAACCGTCTTTTCCGCCAAGCATGACCTGCAGGGCGGCGGCCGGGCGATCACACTCATCGGCCTCGACAGCAAGGTGGAACTGCCCGCGCGCACCAGCACCGGCATTGCCGAGTTCGACCGGGCGCTGGGCGGCGGCATCGTGCCGGGGTCGGCCACGCTGATCGGCGGTGATCCGGGCATCGGCAAGTCGACCCTGTTGCTGCAGGCGGCGGCACGGGTCGCCTCGCGCGGGCTGACCGTCGCCTATATCAGCGGCGAGGAAGCGTCGGACCAGGTGCGGCTGCGCGCCCAGCGGCTGGGCCTGGGGAATGCGCCGGTGCAACTGGCGAGCGCGACATCGGTGCGCGATATCCTCACGACGCTCAGCGACGGCGTGCCGCCCGCATTGCTCATCATCGATTCGATCCAGACCATGCACAGCGACCTGATCGAGGGCGCGCCCGGCACCGTCAGCCAGGTGCGCGCGTCGAGCCAGGAACTGATCAAATTCGCCAAGCAGCGCGGCACCGCCCTGATCCTGGTCGGCCATGTCACCAAGGATGGCAGCATCGCGGGCCCGCGCGTGCTGGAGCATATGGTCGACACGGTGCTGGCGTTCGAGGGGGAGCGCAGCCACCAATATCGCATCCTGCGCGCGATCAAGAATCGCTTTGGCGGCACCGACGAGATCGGCGTCTTCTCGATGGTCGCCGAAGGGCTGGAGGAGGTCGCCAACCCGTCCGCCCTGTTCCTCACCAATCGCGACGAGACGGTGACGGGCGCCACCGTCTTCCCCGCGCTTGAAGGGACGCGGCCGGTGCTGGTCGAGATCCAGGCGCTGGTGGTGCGGCTGTCGAGCGGGGCAACGCCCCGGCGCGCGGTGGTCGGCTGGGACAGCGGCCGGCTGGCGATGATCCTCGCCGTGCTGGAGGCGCGCTGCGGGCTCAGTTTCTCGACCTGCGAAGTCTATCTCAATGTCGCGGGCGGCTATCGCCTGTCCGATCCGGCGGCCGACCTGGCCGTCGCCGCCGCTTTGATGTCGGCCTTGTCTGAACGGCCGGTGCCCGCCGATGTCGTGCTGTTTGGCGAGATTGCGCTGTCGAGCGAGATCAGGCCGGTCTCGCATACGCCGCTCAGGCTCCGGGAATCGGCGAAACTGGGCTTCAACCGCGCCTTCGTGCCGGCGTCGGGCGCGGACGGGGTGAAGGGGATTTCGGTCAGCGGCTTCCGCACGCTTGCACAGCTGGTTGACCAGATGCTCGGGCGCGGATAGCCAGCGCGGCATGAACGCCGTCGATATCCTTGTCCTCCTCCTCATCGGCGGTTGCGCCATATTCGGCCTGCTGCGCGGGTTCGTGACCGAAACCCTGTCGCTGATCGCCTGGGTCGCGGGCATCTTCGCGATCAGCCTGTTCCATGCCTCGGTCACCGAATTGCTGACCAGCTTCGTCGGCAGCGAGAGCGGGGCGGCGGTATTGGCCTTCTTCCTGATCTTCGCCGTCACCTTTGGCGCGGGCAAGCTGCTCGCCCGCGCGATCGGCCAGCGCACCCGCCAGTCGGTGCTCGGCCCGATCGACCGGGTGCTGGGCGGCGGCTTCGGTGCGATCAAGGGCCTGATCGGCGCGACCCTGGTCTTCCTCGCCTTCTCCCTCGTCTACGACACATTCTACGGCAGCGGCGCACGCCGCCCCGACTGGCTGTCCGACGCCCGCACCTATCCGCTGCTCAACGCCAGCGGCAAGGCGATCAGCGAATTTGTCGACGAACAGCGCGCGCAGAAACCGGCGGAGTCCGATCCGGCGGCGTGACCGGGTTGGATGGCTTACGGCCATCCCATCATCGTCACCCTGAAACAAGTTCAGGGTGACGATGATGGGATGGGCGGTTCTTGATCGAAACTCGATCCGTCAATCCCGCATGCCGCTGTCCTACAGCTCTGCCCCTGTTCTAAGCTGGGGCATGACGCTGCCGCTCATCCTGCCTCCGCTATCCATGCAACTGGCGCGCGACGGGTGCGTCGCTGTCGCTGTGCAGGTGCGCGGGTGGGGCCTTGTCGGCGCGCGCCGGGCGCGTCTGCCGAACCTGCCATGGCGCGTTACCGGCGCGTGGGCGGTGCATCATGGGGGCGAAGCAGGTGCAAATGCCCCGAAAAGGCCGTTTACACTATGAACTTCGGTCGTGACCCGCGCGGACTCGTGTCCTTGGGCGGGCTACAGCCAGCCCTTGGCGCGATAGACTTCGACCGTGGCCTTGAGCCCTTCCTCGGTCGGGATCTGCGGCGTCCACAGCCGCTTGGGCGGCTGCTTGCGCTTGGCGACGACCCAGTCGGGATGGCAGAAATAATCGACCCGGTCGGGGGTCAGCTTGGCGTTGCGGCCGCGCACCAGCCGGTCGAGCCGGGCGGCGGTCGCCAGCAGCCATTGCGGCGTCGCGAAGGTGCGGACATTGCGACCCACGGCCCGGCCGATCGCCTGGCCGAATTCCTGATGGTCCCAGCCGCCGGGCGTCGCATCGTCCGCCTCATAGGTACGGGTCTGGCTCTGTTCCTTTTCGCAGGCGAGCGTCAGCAGCAGGCGGGACAGATCGGCGACATGGATCACCGACAGCCGGCCGCCGGGCGGCAGCAGCATGATGCCGCGCTTGGCCATGCGGAACAGTTCCAGCATTTCCTGGTCATTGGGGCCATAGATGGCGGGCGGGCGCACGATCGTCCAGTCGAGGCCGCTGGCCTTCACATGGCGTTCGGCCAGTTCCTTCGACCAGCCATAGTCCGACATGCCCGGCTCGCGCGCGGCGAGCGAGGAGACATGGACAAGTCGGCGCACGCCGCGTTTGCGCATGGCGTCGACCACCGCCATCGTGCCGCGCGCATTGCCCGCCTCGAACCCCTCGCGGTCGGGCGCGTTCACCACGCCCGCGATATGGATCACGGCGTCGGCGTCGCGCACCAGCGTGTCGAGCGCGGCGGTATCGTCGAGCGAACCGGGCACCCATTTGAGATGGGCGCGGGGTGGCTGGGCCCGGCGGGTGAGGGCGTTGACCTGGAGACCGGCGGCCAGCGCCTGATCGAGCGTTTCGGCGCCGACGAAACCCGTCGCGCCGGTCATGGCAATTCTAAGGGACATAATAGGTCAGACCATCGCCATATGATCGCGATGGACCAGCACGGAACGGGACATTTCGCCAAGCAGGGCGGGGATATCCTCGCTGCGGCGGCCGGCGATCTTCGCGGCGGCCTCGCTGTCATATTCGGTGAGGCCACGGGCGATCACCCGGCCGTCCTGATTGAGAATGTCGACCACGTCGCCGCGCGCGAACACACCCTCGACCCGCGCGACGCCGGCCGGCAACAGGCTGTTGCCCTTGCCCAGAGCGGCTTCGGCGCCGGCATCGACGATGATCCGGCCGAGCACGGTGAGGCGGCCCGAGAGCCAGCCCTTGCGCGCACCCTGGCTTTCGGCGGCGAGGAAGATGGAGCCGCGGCCGCCATTGGCCCAATGGCTGAGCGGGGCGTCGACCTTGCCCGAGATGATGGCGAGATGGGCGCCGGCGCCGGTGGCAATCTGTGCCGCCTGGATTTTCGACACCATGCCGCCCGATCCCATGCCCGAAGCCGAACCGGTGTCGGCCATGGCGGCAATGCGCGCGTCGATGCGCTCTATCCTCTCGATCAGCATGGCATTCGCATCGGCGTGCGGGTTGGCGGTGTAAAGCCCGTCCACGTCCGACAGCAGCACAACCGCGTCGGCCCGTGCCGCCTGTCCGATGCGCGCCGCGAGCCGATCATTGTCGCCAAAGCGGATTTCCGCCGTGGCGACGCTGTCATTCTCGTTCACCACCGGCACGACGTCGAGCGCCATCAGCCGCTCCAGCGTGGCCGAGGCGTTGAGATAGCGGCGGCGATGCTCCAGATCGTCGAGCGTCACCAGCATCTGCGCGGCGGTAATGCCCTTTTCATGCAGCAGGCTGGCCCAGCATTGCGACAGGGCGATCTGACCGGTGGCGGCCGCCGCCTGCGCATCCTCCAGGCTGCCGCGCCCGCCCTTGGGCAGCTTCAGCCGGCGCGCGCCCAGCGCGATCGCGCCCGACGACACGATGATGACCTGCTGCCCGGCCGCCTTGCGCGCGGCGACATCGGCCACCAGCGTGCGCAGCCAGTCGACGCGCACTTCCCCTGCCGGATCGACCAGCAGCGCCGACCCGATCTTGATGACCAGGCGGCGGACCAGGACAGGGGGAAAGCCGGACAGGGCGTTCGTGGCCACTTTTACAACAACATCCGTTCGGTTCTAGCCCTTCGACGACGCCTGCGGCGTCGCTCAGGACAGGCTTTGTCGAGAACCTCGCGCGCAGTTCTCGACAAGCTCGAACCGAACGGAGATAAGTCTATTGATGCCTTAGATCGGCGACCAGGTGGCTTCGCCGTCGCTATCGTCGGCGTCGTCCTCTTCACGATCCTCGTCGAGCATTTCCAGCACGGCGTCGAGCAACGGGGTGACGCCTTCGCCGGTCGCGCCGGAGATGATGAAGACATCTTCCACGCCGGCCTGCTCGCGCAGCTGCTCGGCAATGTCTTCCATCAGTTCCTGGCCCAGCAGGTCGCCCTTGTTGAGCACCACGATCTGCGGCTTTTCGTCCAGCCCGCCGCCATAGGCAGCCAGTTCGTCGGTGACGATGCGGAAGGCTTCGACCGGGTCGTCGCCGGTCGCGTCGATCAGGTGCAGCAGCACGCGGCAGCGTTCGATATGGCCCAGGAACCGGTCGCCAATGCCCGCGCCCTCGGCCGCGCCCGCGATCAGGCCGGGAATATCGGCCAGCACGAATTCGCGATCACGGTGCAGCACCACGCCAAGCTGCGGCTTGGTGGTGGTGAAGGCGTAGGCGCCGACCTTCGCCTTGGTGTTCGTCACCTGGTTGATCAGGGTCGACTTGCCGGCGTTCGGCATGCCGACCAGGCCGACATCGGCCAGCAGCTTGAGGCGCAGCCAGACCCACATTTCCTGGCCCGGCCAGCCGGTGCCATGCTGGCGCGGCGCCCGGTTGGTGCTGGTCTTGTAGGACAGGTTGCCGCGGCCGCCGTCGCCGCCGCGCAGGAAGCTCACACGCTGCCCGACCTCGGTGAAGTCGGCCAGGATTTCCTGTTCCTCATATTCGGGATAGCCGTCCTCGTCCTCGGTCCCCTCGATCGGCTGGGGATCGGACAGGATCTGGGTGCCGACCGGCACCTTGACGATCAGGTCGTTGCCGCCGGCGCCATAACGGTTCTTGCCCATGCCGGGCATGCCGCGCTGCGCCTTGAAATGCTGGGTGTAGCGGAAGTCGATCAGCGTGTTGAGGCCGGCCACGGCCTCGAAGATGATGTCGCCGCCCTTGCCGCCATTGCCGCCGTCCGGGCCGCCATATTCGACATATTTTTCACGCCGAAAGCTGACCGCGCCGGGACCGCCCCAGCCGGACTTGATATAGATTTTTGCTTGATCGAGAAAATGCATGGCGCGCCCATAGCGTCTTCTTGGGCAAAATTAAACCTTAGCTTGCGACACTTTCGCCGTCGCCGTCAACCGGGCTTCTTCGGTCAGGGCGGAGACCAGGCTGCGGGCCGCCAGTTCGCGCGCTTTCTCGCGATTGAGGCCCAGCGCAGCGGCCATCGGGCCGCCCATCTGCGAATCGCCCAGCGCCAGCAGGACCAGCATCAGCGTGTTGTCGCGGATCACCTCGGCCAGTTGCGGGCGCAGCGCGGTGGCGGCGAGCTTGTCGACCAGCCGGTGAATCGCGTCCACCACCGGGTCGAGCGCATCCTCATTGCCCGACGCCAGCATCCAGCTGGCCAGCGCGCCGGCGCCGCCTGCGTCAAATGCGTCGAAGGTCATGTCGACGATCCGCCGGGGTTCGACCTCGCCGCGCCGGGCAGCGTTCACCGCGTCGCCGATCGTGGCGGTGATGGCGTCGGCCAGATAGCCGGCGAGCGCCTTCTGCAGGCCGGCGGCCGATCCGAAATGATGGAGCAGATTGGCGTGGGTGCGGCCGATGCGATTGCCCACCGCCTTCAGCGTCACGGCCTGCGGCCCTGCTTCCAGCAGCAGGTCGCGGGCGGCTTCCAGCGCGATCAGGCGACTTTCGTCGGGGCTGAGGCGCGAGCGCTTGAGGGGGATCGGTTCGGGCAACGTGCCTTGCCCATGACACAGGGACCGGGGGAAGGCCATAGTCATGTGCGGCGTCGCTTGACCGGCCCCTGCGCGGCCGCCCATAGATTGGCGATGACCGATGCACCGATCCTCACCACCGACCGCCTGATCCTGCGCCCGCATCGGGTGGAGGATTATCCCGCCTGCCAGGCGCTATGGGCCGATCCGGACGTGGTGCGCTTCATCGGCGGCGCGGCGCTCGATGCGCAGGCGGTCTGGTTCCGCATCCTGCGCTATGCCGGCATGTGGGCGCTGCTCGGCTATGGCATGTGGGCGATCGAGGATCGCGCCAATGGCGAATTGCTGGGCGAGGCCGGGCTGCTCAGCGCGGCGCGGGGGCTGGCCGAACTGGACGGCGTGCCGGAGGCGGGCTGGGTGCTGGGGCCGGCCGCCTGGGGGCGCGGCATCGCGACCGAGGCGATGGCGGCGATCTTTGCCTGGACCGATGCGCATCTGGCGGCGCCGTCGATCCGCTGCATCATCGCGCCCGACAATGGCGGGTCGATCAAGGTGGCGGAGAAACTCGGCTTTGCCGCGCTCGCCGAAGTCGATTTCCATGGCGCGCCGACCCGTGTCTTCGATCGGTCCCGTCAGGGGTGAGACGCGGGCGCCCTGATCGGCGCCCGCGCACATCAGTCAAGCGGCAAGCGCCGGCAGCGCGTCGCCATATAGGTCCAGGGCAAAGTCCACGCTCATGCGGGCGGCCTCGCCCTCGTCGAAGACCAGGCAGTCGGCCTCGGCCCCGCGGGCGGGGCTGTAGCGCCGCTCGACCGTGCCATTGGCGCGAAAACCGATCTTGCGCAGGACATGGCCCGACGCGCGATTGTCGGCGAAATGGACGGCGCGGACTGCCGGCAGATTATGCGCGCGGGCGATGCTCATGACGGCGCGGGCCGCCTCCGTGGCGAAGCCCAGGCCCCAATAGGGGCGGGCGATCCAGTAACCTAGTTCCGGCGTGCCATCCTCGGCCTCATGGATGCCGCAGCCGCCCACCAGGCGCGGTGCGCCCTGGGTGCGGGTGAAGGCCAGCAGGCGCGGCATGCGCGAATCCTGCGGCAGTGCCAGGAAGGCTTCGGCATCGGCCAGGCCATAGGGGGCGGGTGCGCGGCTCAGATTGCGCAGGACCGCATCATTGCCGATGGCCAGGGCCAGGGCGGGGGCATCTTCCATCCAGCCTGGCCGCAGCAGCAGGCGGGGGGTACGGGCGAACATTCACGTCTCTCCTCTTCGTGCGCGCCAAATAGCTGCCAATCATGACGGCTTGACGACGGTCTTCTCTGGCTGAGCCCCGCCCGCACGACGCGCGAGAAGGCCAGTAGTTCCAGAGGTTTGAGGGAAATCGGGAGGAGTGCCCGGTGATGTTCGTCAGAACGGAAAAAGGGCGCTCCCTGTGAAGGGGCGCCCTTTTTTCCCTCGATCCCGATCGACGCACTTATGTGCGCAACCGATCAGGCGGGACGTCCCTTTTGCGAAGGACGACCCGTCATCGATCGTCCGTTATTCGGCTGCCGCGGCTACCGCGTCGACCGATACATATTTGCGGCCGAGCTTGCCGTCGTGGAACACGACGCGACCTTCGCCCAGGGCGAAGAGGGTGTGATCCTTGCCCATGCCGACGTTACGGCCGGGATATACGCGGGTGCCGCGCTGGCGAATGATGATGTTGCCGCCGATCACTTCCTGACCGCCGAACTTCTTCACGCCAAGGCGCTTCGACTCAGAATCGCGACCGTTACGCGACGAACCGCCAGCTTTCTTATGTGCCATGACCTAAACTCCTTATCTAAGCTGCGCTCAGGCGATCGACACGATCTTGAGGATCGTGTGATTCTGGCGGTGGCCGTTCTTGCGGCGATAGTTGTGACGACGACGCTTCTTGAAGACGATGACCTTTTCGCCCTTCGCCTGCGCAATGATTTCGGCTGCGACGGTCAGCTTGGCTGCGTCCTTCAGGTCGCCGCCTTCGCCGGCCAGCAGGACGTCGTCCAGCGTAACCTTGTCGCCGGCTTCGCCAGCGAGCTTTTCAACGACGATCTTATCTCCGGCGGCGACGCGATACTGCTTGCCGCCCGTGCGCACGATAGCGAACATGGCTTGGTCTCTTCTCGTTCAAATCTGCTTTACGCAGATCGTCGAGGACAAAAAGCCTGTTCGACCCGCGCGGGAATGTGGCCCGGTAGTGGAATGACTCGATTCTGTCAACCGCCATGGGCCCAGCTTGTGGGCTGGTTTTTGGCTCTTAGTCTTCCTACATCGGTGATGGAAGGGAATATAGGCACCGATGAGCAGATTACATCCCCAGGATGCGACCGGCAAGGGCAGGCTGCCCTTCATCGCATCGCTGTGGGCTGCGATCCTGGTTGCGCTGCTCTGCGCGATCGCGCCGGACGGTCCGCCTTCCAGCAAGCTCAATGGCTCCGCCTTCAGTTCCGCCACGACCGGCGTGGTGCTCAAGGCGCGCTCGCTGCCCGCGCCGCATCTGGCCCGCGCGCCCCGCCCTGATGGGGATGGGGTGGCCTTGCCCTGGCTGCTGGCGGCGGCGCTCGCCCTCATGCTCTCCTGGGGCCGTCTGGCGCCGGACGCGCCCCTGCCGCTGCTCGCACGCCACTACAGCCATCTTCGCGCGCGGAGTCGGCGCGCCCGCGCCCCACCCACCTTCCTCTGACATTTTTCCCGCCCGCCATGGCGGGCGTCCGTCAGACAGAAGGAATTGAGATCATGCCCCGCAAAAGAAAGATGCGCGGTGGCCGGCGCAATCCGCCCGGCTGGTTCATGCCCGTCGTCATGGCAGGGCTCGGCGCCGCCGGCGCCCTGCTCTCGATCGCGATGCTTGGCATCGTCGAATAATAGACAATGTTCCGCGCCGGCGGCAGGATGAAGGCCTGCTGCCGGCGGACAGGGAAGGAATTTCATGCCCCACCACACGCCCCTTATCGGGACGATCGTTGCCGGCCTCGTCGTGGCCTTCATCATGGGCGCCATTGCCCATCGCCTGAAATTATCGCCGCTGGTCGGCTATCTGGTCGCCGGCATCATGGTCGGCCCTTTCACCCCCGGCTTCGTCGCCGACAGCGGCCTGGCCAATGAACTGGCCGAAATCGGCGTCATCTTGCTGATGTTCGGCGTCGGCCTGCATTTCTCGCTCAAGGATCTGTTGTCGGTCAAGGCGATCGCCGTGCCCGGCGCGATCGTGCAGATTGCGGTCGCGACCCTGCTCGGCATGGGCCTTGGCTATCTGATGGGCTGGCCGCTGATGGGCGGGCTGGTCTTTGGCCTGGCTTTGTCGGTCGCCAGCACGGTCGTGCTGCTGCGTGCGTTGCAGGGGGCGGACCTGGTCGAAACGCGGCGGGGTCGCATCGCGGTCGGCTGGCTGATCGTGGAGGATCTGGTGATGGTCCTTGCCCTCGTACTCCTGCCGGCGCTGGCGGGGGTGATGAACAATGCCGATGCGGGCGGCGGGGCGAGCGCCCTGATCGCGCCGCTGGTCGGCACGCTGCTCAAGGTCGTCGGCTTCGTCGTGCTGATGCTGGTGGTGGGCCGTCGCCTCATCCCCTGGGCGCTGCACTGGGTGGTGCATAGCGGGTCGCGCGAGCTGTTCCGCCTCGCCGTGCTGGCGATTGCGCTGGGTGTCGCTTTCGGTGCCGCGATCGTGTTCGACGTGTCCTTTGCGCTGGGCGCCTTCTTTGCCGGCATGATCCTGGGCGAAACCCCGCTCAGCCGTCGCGCGACCGAGGAGACGCTGCCGCTGCGCGACGCCTTTGCGGTGCTGTTCTTCGTGTCGGTCGGCATGTTGTTCAACCCCGCGGTGGTGGTGGAACAACCGCTGCCGTTGCTGGCCACCGTCCTCATCATCGTCGTCGGCAAATCGATCGCCGCCTGGGGCATCGTCCGTGCCTTTGGCCATCCCAATGTCACGGCGCTGACGATCGCCGCCAGCCTGGCGCAAATCGGCGAATTTTCCTTCATCCTGGCGTCGCTGGGAGCGGGGCTGGGCGTGTTGCCGGCTGAGGCGCGCGATCTGATCCTTGCCGGTGCGATCGTGTCGATCTTCATCAACCCGATCCTCTTCTCGCTGATCGTGCGCGATCACAAGAAGGAGGAAGATGAGACGCAGGCCGAACCTGCGACCGATCAGCCGCGTCTCGGTCATGTCATTCTGGTCGGCTATGGCCGGGTCGGCAAGCTGATCGCCAAGCGCCTGGCCGAGCGCCATGTCCAGTTCGTGGTGATCGAGGGCGATCCCGAACGGGTCGAGGAAGCGGAGGAGGCCGGCCTGTCGGTGGTGCGGGGCAATGCGCTGGAGGACCGGCACCTGCTGGCGGCGGGCATATGCGAGGCGCGCTATCTGCTGATCGCCGTGCCCGAAGGCTTTGAGGGCGGCGCAATCAACGAGCATGCCCGCCATCTCAATCCCCATCTGCAGGTGATCGCGCGCGCGCATAGCGACGCCGAGGTGGCGCATCTCGAGGCGCTGGGCGTGCGCCATGTCGTCATGGGCGAGCGCGAACTGGCCGGGCGCATGCTGCACCTCTGCGGTGTCGGCTGACGGACAAAGAAAAAGGGCGGTGGACGATGGTCGATCGTTCACCGCCCTTTTTCAGGACTTCATGGTGCTGGCCTTAGCCGCGCGGCTTGCGCGGGCCGCCGGGGCGCTTGGGCCCGCCCTTGAAGGGGCGGGGCGCGTAGCCGGCCGGGCGCGGGCCACGGTCGTTCGGGCGGTTGCCCTGGCGACGATTGTCGCGGGCCTGCTCGCGCGGCGCGCCGTCGATCATCTCGAACGCCACGTCGGCGCCCTCGTCATTGGCCTCGCCCGAGCGCTTGACGGCCGACATGAAGCGGCTGGCGATCGCCCGCGGGATTTCGAACATGGTTTCGTTGGTGGTGATGCGGATCGCGCCGATGTCGCCGCGCGACACATGGCCGCGGCGGCAGATCAGCGGCAGGATCCAGCGCGGATCGGCATTCTGGCGACGGCCGATGTCCATGCGGAACCACTGGGTGTCCTCGAAGCCCGGACGCGGCCCTTCCTGGCGCGGCGGGGCTTCGCTGCGGTCCAGCAGTTCCTCGGGCGCGGGCAGCGAGGCGCGGGCGCTCTTCACCAGCATCGCGGCGATTTCCTTGGCCGACTTTTCCGCCAGCAGCTCGGCGCCCAGCGTCCAGTCGGCCTCGTCCAGATCGGCCTTTTCCATCAGGGTCGAGCGCAGGCGGGCATTATCCTGTTCCAGGATCGCTTCCTTGCTGGGCGGGGTGCCCCATTCGACCGGAATCTTGGCGCCACGCAGCATCGATTCGACGCGACGGCGACGCGGATAGGGGACGATCAGGACAGCGGTGCCCTTCTTGCCGGCGCGACCGGTGCGGCCCGAACGGTGCTGCATCGTCTCGGCGTCGCGCGGCAGTTCGACATGGACCACCAGCGTCAGGCTGGGCAGGTCGATGCCGCGCGCGGCGACGTCGGTGGCGACGCAGACGCGCGCGCGCTTGTCGCGCAGCGCCTGGAGCGCGTGGTTGCGCTCATTCTGGCTATGCTCGCCCGACAGCGCCACGGCGGCGAAGCCGCGCTCGGTCAGGCTGCTATGCAGGTGGCGGACATTGTCGCGGGTGGCGCAGAACAGGATCGCGGTTTCGGCTTCATGATAGCGCAGCAGGTTGACCACCGCATTCTCGATGTCCGACGGGGCGACGGTGACGGCCTGGTAGCTGATGTCGCCATGGCCGCGTTCTTCGCCGACGGTCGAGATGCGCAGCGCGTCCGACTGATAGCGCTTGGCCATCGCGACGATCGGCTTGGGCATGGTGGCCGAGAAGAGCAGGGTGCGGCGATCTTCCGGCGCGCTGTCAAGAATGCCTTCCAGATCCTCGCGGAAGCCCATGTCGAGCATTTCGTCCGCTTCGTCGAGGACGACGGTGCGCATTCCCGACAGGTCCAGCGCGCCGCGTTCCAGATGGTCGCGCAGGCGGCCGGGGGTGCCGACGACGATATGGGCGCCATGGCTGAGCGCGCGGCGTTCCTTGGCGGCGTCCATGCCGCCGACGCAGGTGGCGATGCGGGCGCGGGCGGCGCCATAGAGCCATTCCAGCTCGCGGCTGACCTGCAGCGCCAGTTCGCGCGTCGGCGCGATCACCAGCGCCAGCGGCAGGCCGGCGACGGGCAGCTTGTCGCCGCCGGTCAGCAGTTCGGCGGCCATGGCCAGGCCGAAGGCGACGGTCTTGCCCGAGCCGGTCTGTGCCGACACCAGCAGGTCGCGGCCCTGCGCTTCGTCCTGCGTCACTTCGGACTGGACCGGGGTCAGGCTTTCATAGCCCTTGGTGGTCAGCGCCTGGGCGAGCATGGAGGGGAGATGTTCAAAAGACATTTTTTCGTTTTCCATCGGTAAAGCGACCCGCCATTCCCGACGGATACGTGAAGACCTGCCATGCTCCCGCCGTGGAGAGCCCAGGGGTAGGTCGCGTCCCTGGTTCCAAAATCCTCCCCTTGTCGGGGGAGGGGGGCCGTCGACATCGCCGACGGTGGAGGGGTGTCCCCCTATGGCGCAGGCGACGAATGCCCCTTTGCCCGGCCTTGTGGCCCTCGGGCCGCTTCTTGAGTGAGCGGCTGGTCCTATAAAATAAGAAGGCCGCCTTCCCCCGCAAGGAGGGAAGGCGGCCCCTTTAATTCTTATCCCAGCGGGATCAGATCGAGGCGACTTCGGCCACGTCGACCTTCACGCCCGGACCCATCGACGACGACAGGGCGATCTTGCGGACATACTTGCCCTTCGAGCCCGAGGGCTTCGCCTTGACGATCGCGTCGACGAACGCATCGAAATTCTTGCGCAGGTCTTCAGCCGAGAAGCTCGACTTGCCGAGGCCAGCGTGGATGATACCGGCCTTTTCGACGCGGAATTCGATCTGACCACCCTTGGCGGCCTTCACGGCTTCGGCGACGTTCGGCGTGACGGTGCCCAGCTTCGGGTTCGGCATCAGGCCCTTGGGGCCCAGAACCTTACCCAGGCGACCCACCAGACCCATCATGTCGGGGGTGGCGATGACGCGCTGGAAGTCGATGTTGCCGGCCTGGATCGATTCGAGCAGGTCTTCGGCGCCCACGATGTCGGCACCGGCGTCGAGCGCCTGCTGGGCCTTGTCGTTGCGGGCGAACACGGCGACGCGAACGTCCTTGCCGGTGCCGGCGGGCAGGGTGACGACGCCACGGACCATCTGGTCGGCGTGACGCGGGTCAACGCCCAGGTTGATCGCGATTTCGACGCTTTCGTCGAACTTGGCGGTGGCGTGGGTCTTGATCAGGCCCAGCGCTTCGTCAACGCCGTGCAGCTTTTCGCGGTCGATCGCGGTCGCCAGGGCCTTCGCCTTCTTGGTCAGCTTTGCCATGGTCTTAGCCCTCCACCACTTCGAGGCCCATCGCGCGAGCGGAACCTTCGATGATCTTCGTTGCAGCGTCGATGTCGTTCGCGTTCAGGTCAGCCATCTTCGCCTGGGCGATTTCGGCGAGCTGGGCGCGGGTGATCTTGCCAGCGACGACCTTGCCCGGCTCCTTCGAGCCCGACTTCAGGTTGACGGCCTTCTTGATCAGGTAGGTGGCCGGCGGCTGCTTCGTCACGAAGGTGAACGAACGGTCCGCATAGACGGTGATGATGGTCGGCAGCGGGGTGCCCTTGTCCATCTTTTCCGTCGAGGCGTTGAACGCCTTGCAGAATTCCATGATGTTCACGCCGCGCTGACCCAGGGCAGGGCCGATCGGCGGCGAGGGGTTGGCGGCTCCGGCGGGCACCTGGAGCTTGATATAGCCCGTAATCTTCTTGGCCATTTTCACTCACTCTATAGCTGGCAAATCTGCGAGCAGATTCACCGGTTCAAGTTTAGCGGTCTAACAGCTCCCGCAAGGGAACCTCCCGCACATGTCCAGCCGCCCCGTGGGGAGGCATGGAAGCGCGGCCCTATAGCGACCTTCTTGTCCAAAGGGAAGGGGGAGTCTGTCATTCGGTCGATTCGGCTGAAAGCGCAGGGCTTCCCCAACAAAAAGGGCCGCCGGCTGAAAAGCGGGCGACCCTTTTTGAACAGCCTTGCGGCGGCTGGTTACTTCGACAGTTCGACCTGTTCGAAGTCCAGTTCCACCGGGGTGGCGCGACCGAAGATCGACACCGACACCTTGACCCGGTTCTTTTCGAAATCCAGTTCCTCGACCACGCCGTTGAAGCTGGCGAAGGGGCCGTCCAGCACCTTGACGCTGTCGCCGATTTCGTAATCGACATTGACCTTGTGCTTCGGGGCGGCGGCGGCTTCCTTCTGGGCGCCGAAATAGCGGGCGGCTTCGCTCTCGCTGATCGCCTGTGGCTTGCCCGACGAACCCAGGAAGCCGGTGACCTTGGGCGTGTTCTTGACGAGGTGATAGACGTCGTCGTTCATTGCCAGCTTGGCGAGGACATAGCCCGGCATGAACTTGCGTTCGACCTGGACCTTCTTGCCGCGCTTCACTTCGGTCACGGTCTCGGTCGGAACCTCGACCTGCTCGACCAGTTGCGACAGGCCCATGCGCTCGGCCTCGGTCAGGATCGATTCCTTGACCTTGTTCTCGAAGCCCGAATAGGCGTGGATGATGTACCAGCGCGCCATGTTACCGTCTTAAACTCCCTTTTGAACGCCGAGCGTTCAACGACCCGATGCGAGGCTCAGCAGCCACTGGACGATCGCACCGAAGAAGGTGTCGATACCGAAGAAGAAGATGCCCAGCAATGAGGTCATGATGACGACCATGATCGCGGTCATGATCGTTTCACGGCCGGTCGGCCAAACGATCTTCTTCGCTTCGGTCTGCACCTGATTGACGAATTCGCTCGGAGAAGTCTTCGCCATCGCGCTGTCAGCTCACCTTCAAAATCAATACCAAAGCGCGAAACGGCGGTCCGCCCTCCCGTTTCCCGCGATAAGTCGGTGTCGGGGGAGGCAGTCGTGCTTCGCGACCGATGCTTCGCTAAGCGCACTTAGCCGCGAACCCGTGATTGTTCAAGGTTCGCGGCTAGTTCGCTTGGCAGGAGTGGAGGGACTCGAACCCACGGCATTCGGTTTTGGAGACCGACGCTCTACCAACTGAGCTACACTCCTGCACTGGCCCGAGCCAGCGAAGGAGGGCGCTTTAGCGTGGCCTATCGGGGAGGGCAAGCGACTTTATGCAACTTCTTCAACAAGAATATGCGCGCTGGTCTGGCGCTCGGCTTCCGCGTTGATCTGGGCGCCCAGCAGCACGATATAGGCGGAGACGAACAGCCAGAGCTGCAGGATCACCACGGCCGCGAGCGAGCCATAGGTCTTGTTGTAATCGCCGAAGGTCGAGACGTAGAAGGAGACGCCCAGCGTCGCCACCAGCCAGAACAGCGTCGCGGCGATCGATCCCACGGTCAGCCATTGCCATTGCACCCGGCGACGATGCGGACCGAAGCGGTAGATCAGGCCGAAAATGCTGCTGGCGAGCAGGCCGGCGCAGATCCAGGTCGTCGCCTTGATCGCGAACAGCACGCCCGGTCCCCAGTTGGTCAGCAACTTCTGGAGCAGGCCGATGATCGTCGCGGTCACGACGCCGGCGACCACCACCAGCACGGCGGAAAAGGTGATTCCCATCGACACGCGATAGAAGGCGAAGATATTGCGCCCTTCCTTCTGCGCATAGACGATGTTGAGCGCCTCCATGATCGCCGAGGCGGCACGGGTGGCGCCATAGACGGCGAGGCCGAGTGCCAGGAACAGGCCGAAGCCGATCGCGGGCTTGCGTGCGCTGACCATCCCCAGCAACTGGTCGTTGATCAGCTGGGCGGCATCGGCGGGCACGACGGTGATGATCGCCTGCATGTGGCGGGCCACGATCTGCGGGTCACCGACCAGACCATAGGTGAGGACGACGGCGGCCAGCAGCGGGGCGATCGACAGGAAGGCATAATAAGCAACGCCGGCGGACAGCAGGCCCAGATGATTGGCCGACATGGCTGCATAGACGCGCTTCAATATCTCCCACCAGGCACGCGGCGGGATTTTCCATGGCGCATCGACATGCACCTGCTGGGCGATCGTTTCGGTCATGATTATCCCCTGCTGAACAGGGGTAGCGCCTGAACGGCGATAGGGTTCCCTGATTCGCCTCCCTCATGGTTTTCCCCGGTTAGGGTTTCCCGTTGTTGGAGGATTAACCTCCTTTCGCTACCAACGGCCGCTCGCAGCGAGGCGGCAGGGAGCGGACAAGTGGCGGAAAAGCGCTGGCAACAGCGGCTGAAGGGCTGGGACGGCCCGTTCACGGCGCCTGTGCCGGACAGCGCGCGCGAGGCTGTGCTGGATACCCAATATCGCCGTTTCCATCAGGCGTTGCCGCTTTTGTGCCTGCTGATCATGGCCAATGCCGTCGCGATGGCGCTCGCGGTGATGGGCGATCTGCCCTTGTGGCAACAGGTGACGCCGCCTGCGCTGATCTTCCTGGCCTGTGCGCTATCCCTGCAGCGCTGGCGCGGCGTACCGATCGCGACCGACGCCGGGGTGCAGGCGCACAGCCTGAAGCGGGTCGCCCATGTCGCGACCGCGTCCGGGCTGGTGGCGGGGCTGTGGGCGGTCAACGCCTTCACCGAAACCGAAATCTATTATTGCATGGTGGCGCCGGTGTTCATTGGCATCGGCGCGCTGGTTGCGGCGACGACCCTGCTCAGCGTGCCGCGCGCCGCGATCGGGGCGATGGGGGCGGCGGTGTTGCCGATCCTGGTGAAGATGGCGCTTTATGACAATCTGGGCGTGCGGGCGATGGCGGTGATGATGGCGATCGTCACGGTGATGCAGGCCAATCTGGTGCTGGGGAAGTTTCGCGAGACGGTGGCGATGCTGGTGTCGCAGCGCGACCTCGCGCGGCTGGCCGGCACCGATGCGCTGACCGGGCTCGACAACCGGCTGAGCTTCATGCGGGCGATCGAAGAGCGGGTGGAGCGGGGCGCGGCCTTCAGCGTGCTGCTCGCCGATCTCGACGGCTTCAAGCAGTGCAACGATCAGCATGGCCATCAGGCAGGGGATGTCCTGCTGACATCATTGGGTGGTCGGTTGCGGGCCTTGATGCCTGACGCGGTGAGCATCGCGCGGCTGGGCGGCGACGAATTTGCGCTGCTCCATGACGCGGAAACCGATGTCGACGCCCTGCATCGGCGCATGCCCGGCATCCGGCAGGCGATCGCCGCGCCGGTGGGCTGGCAGGGGCGCAGCCTGTCGGTCGGCAGCAGTTTCGGCATCGCCACCTTCCCGCAGGATGGGGCGGAGGCCGCCGCCGTCCTGCATGTCGCCGACACACGGCTCTATGCGGACAAGCGGCAGCGCAAAGGGCGACGATTTGTGGGGCCGCAACGCCAGATTGCTTAGAAGAACTGCCCGCCCTTCATGATGCGGCGCGCGCGGCCCTGCACCGGCACCTTGTCGAACGGCGTGTTGCCGGCCGAGGCCGCCATCTTCGCCGAATCGACGATCCATGGCGCGTCGGGATCGACCAGGATCAGGTCGGCGGCGCTGCCGGGCGCGAAGCTCCCGGCATTGACGCCCAATATCTTGGCCGGATTGGCGCTGAGCAGGGTCATCAGCCGGTTGAGGCTGAGATGGCCTTCGCGCACCAGGTTGAGCGAGAGCGCCAGTAGCGTTTCGGCGCCGGCCATGCCGGGCGACGCGTCGGCGAAGGGCAGGCGCTTGTCCTCCGGCCCGCGCGGATCATGGCCTGATGTGATGACATCGACCGTGCCGTCGGCGACGGCGGCGATGCTAGCATGGCGGTCGGCATCGGATCGGAGCGGCGGCGACAGGCGCGCAAAGGTGCGGAAGTCGGTCATCGCCTGATCGTTGAGGAACAGATAGGCTGGGCTGATGCCGCAGCTGACCTTCAGCCCCTCCGCCTTGGCGGCGCGGATCAGGTCGAAGCCGGCCTTGGTCGTGACCAGGCGGAAATGGATGGCAGCGCCGGTTTCGCGCGCCAGCATGATATCGCGCGCGATCGCCATCGCCTCGGCGCAGGCCGGGGCATGGGCCAGGCCCAGACGCGTCGCGGTTTCGCCACTGGTCGCCACCGCCTTGGCGGACAGGCCGCCATCCTCGGCATGGGCGATGACGGTGAGGCCAAGGCCCGAAGCGTAGGAGAGGATGCGTAGCATCACGCCCGAATCGGCGATCCACTGGCGACCGGTGCCGACCGCCTTGGCCCCGGCGATCTGCATCAGGCCCATTTCGGCCATTTCCGTGCCCTTGAGGCCGCGGGTCGCGGCGGCGATCGGGTGGACCCAGAAATCGGGCTTGCCCGCGCGGGTCGCTTCCCGGATCAGGCCGACCTCGTCCAGCGGCGCGCGCTGGTCGGGCATCAGGGCGGCGCGGGTGATGCCGCCGAAGTGGAAGGCCGGCTTGTCGGTGGCGAAGACGCCCAGGTCGATGAGGCCCGGCGCGACCACCAGCCCGCCGGCATCGACCTGCTGCGCGTCAACGGGAATGTCGACCGCGCCGGTGGCCAGGATGCGGTCATCCTCGATCAGGACGGTGCCGGGGACAAGGGCGTCGCCCGCCGGATCGGCCAGCTTGCCGTTGACGATTGCGATCCTGCTCACGCCCATCCCTCCACGCCGCGCGCCTGGCGCGTCAAAACATCCAGGCACGCCATGCGCACCGCCACGCCCATCGCCACCTGTTCGGTGATCGCCGACCGATCGGGATCGTCCGCCACCGTGCTGGTGATCTCGACGCCCCGGTTCATCGGGCCGGGGTGCATGACCAGGGCATCGGGCTTGGCGATGGCCAGCCGTTCGGGCGTCAGTCCGTAAAGTGCGTGATATTCGCGCGCCGACGGGATGAAGGCGCCGTCCATCCGCTCATTCTGCAGGCGCAGCATCATGACGACATCGGCGCCATTCAGCCCGTCTTCCATCCGGCTATAGGGGGTGGCGCCCAGCATCTCGACCTCGGGCGGCAGCAGGGTGGGCGGGGCGACCGCGCGCACCTGTGCGCCCAGCGCGGCGAGGCAGAGCATGTTGGAACGAGCAACGCGGCTGTGCAGCACGTCGCCGCAGATGGCGACCACCAGCCCCTCGAACCCGCCCTTGCGGCGGCGGATGGTCAAGGCATCGAGCAGCGCCTGCGTGGGATGCTGGTGCCAGCCATCGCCCGCGTTCAGCACCGGGCAGTCGACCTTGTCGGCGATCAGTGCGACCGCGCCGGAACTCGCATGGCGGATGACGATCACGTCGGCGGCCATGGCATTGAGCGTCATGGCGGTGTCGATCAGGGTCTCGCCCTTCTTCACGCTGGACGTAGCCGCGGCCATGTTGACGACGTCGGCGCCCAGCCGCTTGCCGGCGATCTCGAACGACAGCAGGGTGCGGGTGCTGTTCTCGAAAAAGGCGTTGATCTGGGTCATGCCCGCCAGCCGGTCGTCATGCTTGCGCGCCTGGCCCTTGTTGGTGCGGGCCCAATGTTCGGCCTCATCTAGCAGGAAACGGATTTCCCAGGGCTTGAGGTCGGCGATCGACAGCAGGTGCCGGTGCGGGAACAGCGCCCGGCCGGTCAGCTCGGGCGTTGCATCAGGAATGAAGATGTCGGGCATGAGCCGGGTCTTTAGGCCAGGCTTTCGGTTGGGGCAAGGCGGGGAAAGACCCGATCAGGCCCGGCCGCGCCATTTCCCCCACAGGGCGCGATCCTTCAGCACCTCACGCGCGGCATTATGGCCCGGCGCACCAGTGACGCCGCCGCCCGGATGGGTGCCCGCGCCGCACATATAGAGGCCCTTCATCGGCCCGCGATACGCGCCATGCCCCAACACAGGCCGCGCCGCCCACATCTGGTCCAGCGTCAGATTGCCATGCATGATGTCGCCACCGATCAGGCCGAACTTGCGTTCCAGGTCGAGCGGCGAATGGATCTGGCGGGCGATAACGCTCTTTGCAAAGCCCGGCGCCTGCGCCTCGACCGTGGCGATGATATGGTCGGCCGCCGCCTCGCGCTCATCGTCCCAGCTTCGCCCGTCGGGCAGTTCGGGCGCGAATTGCTGGCAGAAGAGGCTGGCGACATGGCATCCCTCGGGCGCCAGACTGTCGTCGATGGTCGACGGGATCAGCATCTCGACGATCGGCGCCTTCGACCAGCCGTCGCGCTTCGCATCCAGATAGGCGCGGTCCATATAGTCGAGCGTCGGCGCGATGATGATGCCGGACTGGTGATGCTCGCCAATGCCGGGCAGGCAGGTGAAGTCGGGCAGGGCGGCGAGCGCGACATTCATGCGGAAGGTGCCCGATCCGGCCTTGAACGCCTTGATGCGCTTCAGAAAATCGGCGGGCAGGTTGGCCGGTTGCATCATTCGCTCATAGAGCAGCTTGGGGCCGACATTGGCGATGATGCTGGCGCCCATCACTTCCTCGCCGCTGGCCAGCTTCACGCCGACGGCGCGGTCGCCATCGACCAATATATGGTCGACCGGCGCCTCCAGGCTGATCTCGACACCCATCGCCCGCACGACCTTCGCCATGGCCTGGGTGATCGTGCCCATGCCGCCGACGCTGTGGCCCCAGGCGCCCTTCTTGCCGTTCACCTCGCCGAACACATGGTGCAGCAGCACATAGGCGCTGCCCGGCGTGTCGGGAGAGGCGAAATTGCCGACGACCGCGTCGAAGCCGAAGGCGGCCTTGACCGCCTCGCTCTCGAACCAGCTGTCGAGGAAGCTGCGGGCCGATTTGGTGAACAGGTCGAGCACGTCACGCTGTTGCTCGATATCGAGCCCTGCGACGCGGCGCCCCTGTTTCAGCGCCTCGACCACCATGGTCAGGCCATCGCCGACATTGGGCGGGCTTTTCAGCACCAAGTCGCGCAACACGTCCGCGACGACTTCCAGCGCGTCATAATAGGCCGGCAGAGTGGCGGCGTCGCGCGCGCTGAACCGGGCAAACTCGGCCTGGGTCCGCTCCAGCCCGCCGCCCAGTTTCAGATAGCCGCCATCGGGCTGGGGCAGGAAATTGCTGATCGGCCGCTCGATCACGCGATAGCCATGGTCCGCGAGCTTCATGTCGCGGATGACCTTGGGATTGAGCAGGCTGACCGTGTAGCTGGCGGTCGAGTTGCGGAAGCCGGGGTGAAATTCCTCGGTCACCGCCGCGCCGCCGACGACATCGCGGCGCTCCACCATGCGCACCTTGTAGCCGGCGCGGGCGAGGTAGAAGGCGCAGACAAGGCCGTTATGGCCCGCACCGATGATGACGGCGTCATAGGCTTTGGTCACAACATATCCCTCCCCGAAAAAGCGCCGTCATCCCCGCGTAGGTGGGGATCCATCTCCAGCCATCTCCCCATAGGTGAGGTCGGGGGATGGATTCCCGCCTGCGCGGGAATGACGAGAATCATGATAGTCGAAAGACCATCCCATTTTAGGGGCGCGGTGTTGGCGCGCCTGCGGAATGATGGTGCGCATCCGCGCGCAGAAATGGCGCAGCGCGACTTCCTGGTCGCTCAGCGGGCCGACGGTGAAGCTGTCCGACGCCATGCCGGCCTGCACGCGGGCGACAAGCGCGGTATCCTCGGCATTGACCTGGCGGTTGATGCGCCAGTTGAGATAGCGGGCCGCCTTCATCTCGCGGCGGCTATCGGGCAGGGCATAGCTGATCTCGCGGATCAGCGTCTGCGTCGGCGACACCGGCAGCCACTGCATGAAATCCACCTGGTCGGGATAGATGTCGAAGGCGACATTGGGCCAGAGCTTGAAATAGGTCCATAGCCGCTGCCGATCGGGCGGAAGATGCGGGACGGCCGGCAGGAAATGCTGATAGGCGCGCTCGGACAGGTTGGCGGACGGGCGATCGAGGATCGGCCCCCACATCTTGTCGGCATAGGGGCTGGCTTCGACGCCATAGCCATCGCCCATCAGCCGCTTGAGGCCGGGGTGGGCGACCGCGATATGCAGGCCGTCGGAATAATTGTCGCCGATATTCTTCCAGTTCACCGCGCGTGGGCGCAGCGTGACGCGGCCAAGCGCGCGCAGTTCGGAAAAACGATAGGGCGCGATCTCGTCGATATAGGGCGCCATCATCTGCGCCACCGACGGCCCGCCATCATCCTCAAGCCGGACGAACAGGAAGCCGTGGAAATTCTCGATATCGACGGGGGAAAGTCCATGCCTGGACCGGTCGAGATTGCCATAGCTGCCCGCCATCGGCAGGCCCGTCAGGCAACCGTCCAGACCATAGGTCCAGGCATGGTAGGGACAGACCAGCTTTCTGGTGCGACCCGAGGGCCCGTCCACTAGGCGCGCGCCGCGGTGGCGGCACACGTTGGTAAAGGCGCGGGCTTCGCCGTCATCCCCGCGGATGACGATGATGCTCTCGCCAAGATAGTCCAGCACATGGAAATCGCCCGGCGCCGGCAGGTCGCTGTCATGGGCGACGATCTGCCAGCTCGGGCGGAAGATGCGACGGGTTTCGACGGCGAAAAATTCGGGATCGCTATAGGTCCATGCCGGCAGGCTATAGCCCGCGTCCGGATCCGGTCCGCATCCCGTCTCGCCCATCTACCCCGCATGCCCCATTGCAGTTGTACGCTTGTATAACGAGCGGGCAGGGAATTTCCATTATATTTTTGTGACAGCTATTCTCAGCTGGTCCGTTCGGGCACTTCGCCCCAGTCGGACAGGATCGACGCGCGGCTGGCGACCGCTTCCCAGGGAAAGACGAACCAGTCCTTGGTGACGACGCGGTCGATCGTGGTCGCGCGATATTCGACCTTGGCGGCCGAGCTGACATTGTCGATCAGCACGGCAAAGCGCAGATGATCGGCCGGCGCGCCGGCCAGCGCCGCGCGCAACTGGTTGATCGTGCGGCCGCTGTCATTGATGTCGTCGACGAACAGCAGGCGCGATCCTTCGAGCGCCATCGCCACCAGCTTGTCGAGCAGCTCGTCGCAGAAACCGACGACCTGGGCCGACAGGTCGACCGACAGCATCGGCTGGCTGATGGCGTGGGACAGATAGGTGGCCGGCACCAGGCCGCCGCGCCCGACGCCGACAATATAGTCGGGCCGCCAGTCCGATTTGGCGATCGCGCCGGCCACGGCGTCGATATGGGAGAGGAAGCTCTCCATCGGAATGTCGGTCAGGATCGGTTGGGTCATGATATGGTTGCCATCTGCGAATCGGCCCTATCGGCCGCCTGCGCCCCATAGCGCCGTGCCAGCAGGGCACAAGCCATCAGCTGAATCTGGTGGAACAGCATGACCGGCAGGATGATCGGCCCGACGGCCGCTGCGGGGAAGAGGACGCCGGCGATCGGCACGCCCGAGGCAAGGCTCTTCTTCGAGCCGCAAAATTGCAGCACGATCGCATCTTCGCGGGAAAAGCCGAGCAGCCGGCCAAGCCCCCAGGTGAAGAGCAGCACGATCACCAGCATGGCGATGCAGAGCAGCGCGAGCAGCGCCAGCTCCGCGCGCGAGACCCGGTGCCACAGTCCTTCGACCACCGCCGCGCTGAAGGCGGAATAGACCACCAGCAGGATCGATGTGCGATCGACCCGGCCGACCAGCGTCTTGTGCCGCGACACGAAGCCGCCGATCCAGGGACGGGCAAGATGGCCGAGCACGAAGGGCAGCAGCAATTGCAGCATGATCCCCTCGACCGAGGAAAGGGAGATGAGGTTGCTGCCGCCGCGCTGCATCAGCAATGCCACCAGCAGCGGCGTCAGCACGATGCCGAGCAGGTTGGAGAAGGAGGCGCTGACCACGGCGGCGGCGACATTGCCGCGCGCAATCGCGGTGAAGGCGATCGAGCTTTGCACCGTCGATGGCAGCAGCGCCAGGAACAGCAGGCCCGCGCGCATATTCTCCGGGATCGCGCCGATCTGTTGCAGCAGGATGCCGACCAGCGGGAAGAAGAGGAAGGTCGTGCCCAGAGTCGCGAGATGGAGTTGCCACGCCTTGGCACCGCCCCAGATCGCCTCGCGCGACAATTTTGCCCCATGCAGGAAAAAAAGCAGCACGATGCCGGCATCCGCAACGATCGATGCGACATGGGCGCCCTGGCCGCGGGCGGGCAGGGCCGACGCTAGGGCAACGGTGCAGAGCAGCAGGACGAGGAAGGGATCGAGGATCAGGCGCAGGCGAGTCATCATGATTCCGGGCATAGGGAAGGGGCTTGGAAAAGGATAGACGCCGCCCCATCCTCTGGGCCAACAGCCTTGGCACAGAGTATCGGGAGAGAATTTGCGTGAGCGACCATATCGCCATCATCGAGACGAACGGCGTGCTCGAAATCCATATCGACCGGCCCGACAAGAAGAATGCGCTGACCGGGCCGATGTACCGCGCGATGATCGCCGCGCTGGCCGATGCGTCGAGCCGGCCGGAGATTGGCGTGGTGCTGTTCGCGGGGCGGGGCGACGCCTTTTGCGCCGGCAATGACCTCAAGGACTTCATGGCCGGTCCGGAGGGCGGCGCTGCCGCCTTCGATTTCATCAGCGCGATTGCCGCCTTCGACAAGCCGATCGTCGCGGCGGTGCAGGGGCTGGCCGTGGGCGTCGGCACGACGATGCTGTTCCATTGCGACCTGGTCTATGCCGCGCCCGACGCGCGCTTCGTCATGCCCTTCGTCAATCTGGGCATCGTGCCGGAGGCCGGCTCCAGCCTGCTCGCGCCCGCGATCATGGGCCATGCCAGGGCGGCGGCGATGCTGATGCTGGGCGAGCCGATGGATGCGGAAGGGGCCGATCGCGCCGGTTTCGTGACGGCGATCGTGACAGGAGACGCGCTGCTCGACCATGCCCGCGCCAAGGCGGCGGCGTTGATGGCCAAGCCGCCCCAGGCGCTGATGGCGACGCGCCGGCTGATGAAGGGCGATCCCGCCGCCTTGCAGGCGCGCATCGCCGAAGAAGCCCGGCTGTTCCGCGAAGCGCTGGCCTCGCCCGAGGCGCAGGAGGCGTTCATGGCCTTTTTCGAAAAGCGCGCGCCGGTCTTCAAGCGGGCCTGATCGAAGCGTGGCCGGGGGAAGGGATCAGTCCTTGCCCCGTCGCTCGAACTTCAGTTCGCTCACGATCACGGCGGCGATGATCAGCAGCGCGCCGGCCAGCGCCGTGGCGGGCTGGCGGTCGCCCGCGATCCGGCCCAATATCCCCGCCCAGACCGGCTCGCCGGCATAGATCAGGGTCGCGCGGGTCGGCGATACGGTGCGCTGCGCCCAGTTCATCACGAACTGGATCAGCGCCGTCATCGCGCCCAGGCCACAGGCCGACAGGATCACCGTCCAGGAAAAGGGCGGGATCGCCTCACCCATCGGCGCCATCAGGCCGAAGGCGAGCAGCGACGTGACCGCCAGTTGCACCAGCGTGACGCGGGCAATGTCGACCTTGCCGGCCCACAGGCTGATGAAGATGATCTCCAGCGCGATCGCCAGCGTGCTGATGAGCGTCAGCGCCTCGCCTTTGCCCAGCGACAGCCCTTCGCGCGGGGCGGCGATCAGGATCAGGCCGGCAAAGGCCAGCGCGACGCCGACCCAACTGGTCCAGCGCGGCCGCCGCCGCAATATCGCCCATTGGAGGATCGGCACCAGCGGCACATAGGCGGCGGTGATGAAGGCCGATGTGCTGCTGGATATGGTCTGCAGCGCCCAGGTCTGGAGCGTGTAGCCGCAGAAGATGCCAAGGCCGATCATCGACCCGGCCAGCAGTTCGCGCGCCGTCAGGCCGCGCAGCACCGGCCAGGCGAGCGGCAGCGCGAGCAGCGCCGCCGTGCCGAAGCGCATCCCCACGAAGAAGAGCGGCCCGCTCTGCTGCATGGCATGATGCACGATCAGGAAGGTCGCGCCCCACAGCACGGTGATCCCGATCAGCGCGAGTTCGGGACGGCCGATCATCAGCCGGGGCGCAGGGCTCTTGTCGAGGGCGGCATTGTGCAACATAATGCACATCGCGTTATGAGCAATATATTGCACAGTCAAGTCGAAGTCCCGCGCCCGGACGTTCTTTCCCATGTCGCGGGCAATATCCGCCGCCTGCGCGCCGCCAAGGGGCTGAGCCAGGATGCGCTGGCCAGCGCGGCCGGAGTCAGCCGGCGCATGCTGGTGGGAATCGAGAGCGGCGAGGCCAATGTCAGCCTGTCGACGCTCGACCGGCTGGCGCAGGCGCTGGACGTCAGTTTCTCGCACGTCGTGCGCGCGCCCGACATGCCCGACAATAGCCGGATCGATACCCTCGCCTGGCAGGGCGAGGATGCACATAGCCGCGCGACCCTGCTCGGCACCGTGCCGGCCGCGCGCGAGGCGGAGCTATGGACCTGGTCGCTGGCGCCGGGTGATCGCTACCCGGCAGAGGCGGACGCCGCCAACTGGCACGAGATGCTCTATGTGGTGGAAGGCGTGCTGACGGTCGAGATGGATGCCGGCACGCGCACGATCGCGGCGGGCGACTTCCTCATCTTCAGCAGCGACCGCCCCTATGTCTTCGTCAATCGCGGAACGGACCTGCTGCGCTTCGTGCGCAACGTAGTGTTCTAGGCGGCGCCGGCGAGTGTCGGGAGGGGCGGGGTGCGGACTGGCCCTTGTCCCGTCATGCCAGCGAACCCTGAGCCACCTTTGTCGTAACAACGGGTTCAGATCGGGCATCTTCCTTTGCAAAATCGAGGATGCCCATCAAGGCACCATGAAGCGTGGCATGGATTTCGCCGCGTTTCTCGCCGGGATGCAGTACGATCCGGTGGATGAGCGAACGAATGGCGTCAGAGGCGTCGAGCCGGGTTTCCGGGTCTTCCAGCGCTTGGGAGAAGCGTTCCATCTCCCGCTTGTAGATTTCAGCGACGCCGGGATGAACGTCAGGAACAGCCTGGGGGGCGAGCGCCATGCGGGCGGCGATTTCACTCTTCTGCCGTTCAAGCTCCGCCATGCGGGCCTTCATCGTGGGCTGATAGAGCCCATCCTCGATAGCGGTCATGATTCCGGCAATGGCGCGCTCGATCTTGTCCAGTGAGCGGCGATCGACTTCAATCTGCATCCGCTGCTCGCGATTATGGCGGTTGATATATTCGGCATAGGCGGCAACGGCCGCCTGGACCTTTTCCGGTGACACCAGCCGTTCACGCAGACCCGCAAGCGCCCGCTCTTCCAGCGCATCGCGGCGAATGGTGCGGCTGTTGGCGCAGGTATGGCGGCGATGATAGTTCATACAGCCAAAGCGGCCATTGACCGCCAGACCGACCTTGCCCCCGCACAGGCCGCATTCTACAAGGCCGGATAGGAGCGTGACCGGGCGCCGCGCCTGATGCATCCGGCTGGCCTGCGCCGCATGAACGCCGTCGATCATCGGCTTATATTGCTCGCCAAGCACGTCCTGCCGATGCTTTACCGCCTGCCAAATATCATCGCTTATGATGCGGAGCTGAGGCGCTTCGGCTCGAACCCATTCGGACTCCGGATTGGGACGACGCACGTTCCGGCCGGTGTGCGGGTCCTTGACGGACTGCTTATGGTTCCAGACCCGGACGCCGACATACATTTCGTTGTTGAGGATGCCGATGCCGAGGCTCCGCTTGCCGCGTATGGTGGTGTCGCTCCAAGGACGGCCCGATGGACCGGGAATGCCGTCGGTATTCAGATCGCGCGCGATAGCGCGGGGACTCTTGCCCGCCGCGAACTCGCGGAAGACTCGCTCGACAATGGGAACCTCTGACGGTTCGATCCGGCATTCGCCGCGTACCAAGTCGCCTTCGGAGGAAAGTCGCCGCACCGTGCGATAACCATAGCCTACCGGTCCTGCCGAAAAGCCCTTCTCGACACGTCCGCGCTGTCCGCGATGGGTCTTCTTCGCGAGGTCCTTGAGGAACAGCGCGTTCATCGTGCCTTTGAGGCCGACATGCAGTTCGGAAATCTCGCCTTCGGCGAGCGTGACGAGCGGCACGCGGGCGAACTGGAGATGCTTGAAGAGCGTCGCCACATCCGCCTGATCGCGCGACACCCGGTCCAGCGCTTCGGCAAGGACAATATCGAACTTGCCCGCCTGCGCATCCTGCACCAGCGCTTGGATACCGGGGCGCAGGATCATGCTGGCGCCGGAGATCGCGGCATCATCATAGAGGCCTACGACATGCCAGCCCTCGCGCGCTGCGCGCTCGCGGCAGATGCGAAGCTGATCCTCGATCGATGCCGCGCTTTGCTGATCCGAGGAATAGCGAGCGTACAGGGCAACGCGATTCATCAGGCTTTCCCTTCGGTCCAAGGGTTGAACAGGCGGATACCAGTCGCCTCGAAGTCGGAAATATTGCGAGTGACGAGTGTAAGTTCGTGCTGCTGCGCATGGGCGGCGATGAAAGCATCCATCGCGCCCATGGGGCGGCCCGCGCCTTGTGCTCGATTGACAATACGGCCCCACATATCCGCCGTTACGCTGTCGATGGAGAGCAGTCTTTCCTCAAATCGCGGCGCCAGTTGTTCGGTCAGCCAGATGTCGAGGCCCGACTGTCGTGCCCCCTTGTCCATGCGCTCGATGCCGTGGCGCAGTTCGGCTAGCGATACCACGCTCAGGAACAGATCCTCCTCATCCACCGACGCCAGCCAATCCATCACGCCGGGATCAGGACGCGGCTTCGCTCCCTCTGAGATGATGTTGGTGTCGAGCAGGAAACTCATAGATCAATCTCGCGAACACCATCCTTGAGGCGATCGACCTCAAGACCCGATCCGCGCAACGGCGAGGTCAGCAGGAAGTCGGCGAAGCTGCCACGATGCTGGCGACGTTGAACCCGTTCCCATAGTTCGGCATCGACCACGACGACGGCGCTTTTGCCGTGACGCGTAATCGCCTGGGGCTCGCGCCGCGCCTTCTCGATGACTTCGCTCAGGCGCGCCTTGGCCTGCGCTACCGTCCAGCTATCAGGATGCGTTTCGACTACCATAACCACATCTCCATTTATCATGGTCATAATAGCCAAAACCTTCGAAAAGTCAAGGTTCCGGCGGCCGTAGTGGTGGTCCAGAATCATTGTCATTGGCCGCTTTGCGTGCCCCGATATGCTGGCGCGCGATATGCCGACCGATGGCTTGCGCGATGTGCGATAGCGCGGCTTCGACACTCATCCCGGACAGGTCGGATTCCGGTTCGTTGTCGTTGGCGGGGCGCAAGCGATTGGGAGCCGCAGTATCGTCACCCTTTTCCATGGCCCGCCTTTCCCTGAGAGGACGGGTTGTCGTTGTCGGCCCTGTAGCCAGCGGGATTAGCGATCCAGCGCTCGACGGCGGACTCATGCCAGCCCGCGCCATGGACGCTGATCTTGAGTTGGGCAGGAAAAGTGCCGTCGGCTATCTTGCGATAGATGGTCGAGCGGGAAAGCCCGGTGCGGGCACGGACGGTATCGAGACGGATAATACGTTCTGCATTCGACATTGGGGAGGCTTTCAAATCATGCGTTGGCGATGCCCCCTAAAGCCCAGAATGGCGCAGTTTCCGCGCAAGACAAGATGCGCGCGCTCGACCTTTATAAAGGCCGGATGCCAATCATAGGGCTATGGAGGGACGGAGAGGGACATCGGCGGTCATAGCGGGACTTGGCGGGAATTTGCCCGCTTCGGTTCCGCATGCGTTTTTCTCAGGCATTGTTGCCTGATTGCCACGCTTTTTACGCTCGCCGATCCGCCTCAGACCATTTGAGCTATGATGTATTCGGCATATCCATCGGTCCTTTCCCCGATGGCCTGCCCGCCAAGACAGAAGATTGTGCGAATCGCGCGCCGTGCGCAAGAGGCTATCACGCCGAATGCGGTGGCACGGCTGTCTCGCCGGTTCGCCGGCGTCAAACTCATGAATGCGAAGCTGAAGGAGGCTGAGAGATACGGCGTATGTCCGGACGATTCCACATCATCACGGGCGGACCAGGTTCCGGCAAAACCACTCTGATCCAATTTCTGTCCACCCAAGGCTTTCACTGCATGCCGGAGACGGGGCGGGCGATCATCATAGATGAGGTCGCCAAGGACGGGAGCGCTTCGCCGTGGGCCGATCGCGCTGCGTTTGCTGCCAAGATGTTTACCCGGGAATTACATGCCTACAAGGAGGCTGGCTCCCTTCAGGGACAGGTGATTTTCGACCGGGGCCTTCCCGATATCGTGGGCTATCTTCAGCTTTGCGGCCTCGACGTTCCGGTCGCTCTGATGCATGCCGCAGAAGTTCTGCGCTACGCCGAGCGCGTCTTCATCGCCCCTCACTGGCCTGCAATTTACGAACAGGATACCGAACGGCAGCAGAGCGAAGATGAAGCGAAGGCAACATTCGAGGCCATGGTGCATGCCTACACGTCGCTAGGCTATCAGCTTGTCCATTTGCCGCTTGTATCCGTCGAGAAGCGCGCAGCCTTCATCCGGTCTCGGATCGACGCATGACCGACTGCCTGAAGCAACCTCTATCGATCCATTGTTCCCATTCGTGGGGATTGGACTCCTTGGCTCGCATGATTTATGGGCGACTCAGCACCGGGGCGCTGGCCGCGCTCTATTCCGCTGCGCTCCACCGAGCCAGCGCTATGCGCCGTCTCGGCACCTTCCGGCGTAACGATCGCTGACGCGGGAAGTGGCTGCGCCACTCCCATGCAGACATCGCGCCTGGGCGCGATGGCGTAAACCGGCTCCGGCAAGCGGTGTGATCGTCACTTCCCTCTAGGCGCGTCGCGGCGGCCCGCAACCCGGCTGCGCCGGGTCTTCCTCTTCGTTCCAGCCCTTACGGGTGCAGTCCGCCTCTGTCGCCGCGCCTGCCGGTGCGCTCTTGCCGCCCACCCCGCATTCCGGGGCCGGGATGATGCGAAGAGGAGTGAAGGAACATGGAACTCAAGCATATCGATATCGCCCGCCTCTCGGTGTCTTCCGCCAACATGCGCGGGGGAAAGAAGGCTCCAGACCTCACTAACATTCTGCCTTCGGTGCGCGCGCGGGGTGTGCTCGTGCCGCTGATCGTGCGGGAAAATGGTTCGCCCGACGCCTACGAGATCGTGGCAGGCAAACGGCGCTATCATGCCGCACTGGCAGTTGCCGAGGAAAGCGGGAGCATCGATCCGCTGCCCTGTGCAGTTATGGAAGCAGGTGACGACGCGGCGGCGCTGGAAGCCTCGCTGATCGAGAATATCGCGAGGTTGGACCCCGATGAAATGACGCGCCACGAAAGTTTCACCCGACTTGTTCGGGAGGGGCGCAGCGTGGATGACATCGCTCTGACCTTCGGGTTGACTGCGCTACAGGTGAAGCGGACCCTCGCGCTGGGCAATCTGATGCCGCGCATCCGCAATCTCTATCGGGCTGATCGTATCGATGCCATCACCGTGCGGCACCTGACCCTTGCCACCAAGGCGCAACAGCGTGAATGGCTGGCATTGCTTGACAGCGAGAGCGACCAAGCCCCCTTGGGCCAGAACCTCAAGGCGTGGCTCATGGGCGGTGCGGCCATTTCCACCAAGGTCGCGCTGTTCGATGTTGAGCGCCATTCCGGCGAAATCGTCTCCGACCTGTTCGGCGAGGACAGCTATTTTGCCTGTGGGGCCGATTTCTGGACGGCGCAGATGGTCGCGATCGAGGAACGTGCGGCTGCCTACCGGGAGGCAGGTTGGCCGGAGGTCGTCGTAATGGAGCGCGGCGAATATTTCCACACATGGGAGCATGAGCGCTGCCAGAAGAAAAAAGGCGGACGGGTCTATATTGCGATCAGCCATCGCGGCGAAGTGACATTCCATGAGGGCTACATCACCGGGAAGGAAGCCGGTAAGCGCGAGGCAGGAGAAAGCCTATCAAAGCCCCTGCGCCCGGAGGTCAGCGCTCCTACTCAGAACTATATCGATCTTCACCGGCATGCCGCCGTGCGCGCGTCCCTGCTTTCGCAGCCCGCGATGGCGCTTCGCCTGATGCTGGCCCATGCCATTGTCGGTTCGCCCCTGTGGCGGGTGGATGTGGAGAAGCAGCGGGCCAATACGGATGCCATCGCGGAGAGCGTGGAAGCCAGCGCATCGGAAGCCATCTTCGACGCCGAGCGCCGCGCGGTTCTGGACCTGCTCGGCTTCGATCCCGAGACGCCCACCGTCACGGGCGGCTATGCAGGCGATCATGGCTTGCCGGGGCTGTTCAACCATCTGATGGGCCTTCCCGACGAAATGGTCATGTCCGTCCTTGCTGTCGTCATGGGCGAGACACTGACGGCGGGAAGCACGACGGTCGAATTGTTGGGCGCGCTGCTCAAGGTGGATATGGCGGCAGTCTGGCAGGCCGACGACGCCTTGCTCGACAGCATCCGCGACAGGGAGGTCATCGGCAGGATCATCGCAGACGTGGCAGGCGACACGGTTGCCAGCGCCAATGCGGCAAAAAGCGCCAAGGTACAGCGTCAGATTGTTCGCGATTGCCTCGCCGGAACGAATGGCCGCGAAAAGCAAGAGGGCTGGGTGCCGCGCTGGATGACCTTCCCGCCGTCCGCCTACACCGAACGCGGCGGCGTCGGTAGCGCTGAACGATGGAGCAAGATTTCGGCGCTGCGCGATACGCCGGAGACTGTTCCTGCGAAGATGCAGCCGCCCATGGCGCAGGCGGCCTGACAGTGCAGCGACCCGGAGGCGAGCGCGCCTCCGGGTGTCCTTTCGGGACAAGGCCAACCCGGAAACAAATCACGGCCAAGCGGCTGAAAAATCGCGCGTCCGGCAAAGCCGGACGCTTTCGCATGACTGTCGCGCCGCTATCAACCGTGACGGAATCTTATTATTCCGAAGCTGAAATAGATTTCGGCTAACAAAAAAGGCCGACGCGGATGCCGGCCTTAGTTAGTTAGGAGAGGTGCCGAGCCAGTCGGCGTGCGCGATATTGCACCTGCGAAAGCAATTCCGCAACTGCGAAATGGGCCGTGGTGCAAATGGGCAGCCACTATCGCATGATTTTCGGGGATTTCGATCAGGAGCAGCGGGGAAGCCGGGATATTCGGCGGCCTTCCAGGTTGCCAGAGGCCTGATAAAAATACATCCTGGAAAAATGATCGGACTATTTTTCCTTGCTTCGGCTTCTGTGGCTGATCCGACGATCGCGATCCCAGTTTGCGTCCCCGTAGCCACGGATCAACTAAAGCCGACAACATCTGATATCGAAGAACATCGCGCGTTGCGGCAGGCGATGGATGAACCAATGCCTAACGTTCCACCGATGGTCATGTTGCACGGCAAAGGCGGCCATTTGGCTACACAAGAGTACAGCATCATCGTCGCCCGGAATGCAGATGGTCTTTGGCGTGGAACGGCAGTTGGTCGCAGCCAGGTATCGGTGAAGGATGCACCTTATACCTCAATGAAACGGGCTGCGTGGGTACTCGACAAAGATACTGCTCAGCGCCTCGAGGATGCGATTTCCCGGATCTGCCCTATTGATAGAACCGATTCCAGTTCGGGAGCGAACGAGCCGCCACCCAGATATTATATCCCGAAAAAATCGATGTCGTGACAGTGGGGCACCACCCATACTCCTTCTATGTACGGGAAGCGGAAGGCATTGCGGCTTTGATCCGGCCGCCCAAGTAATTTTGATGCTGAGACGAGGGCAGAGGCTGCGAGGCTGCAATCAGTCGGAGTTGACATGGCAGGCGGGGGTTATCGCCTATTTTCGAGGAGGGCGATGGTAGCTCAAGCCAGCAATATAAGCTCAAAGGGATCGGGTATGAAGTTGTTGTCTATCGGGTTTCTTGCGCTTGTCGCAGCAGCCCCTGAACCCGCCAAAGCTAGCGAAATCGAAGGGCCTGCAAGGTTCTGTGGCTATTCGCCAATAATTGATCTTCTGCACGGGGAGAAAGTGACAACCCTGGACGGAGGTATACACGGAGGCAGCTTCCGCTGGGAAGGTTCATTTGGTGAAATGCACGTTTACGGTATCGGTTGGGCCCGTCGTCCGGACGGTCGAATAATTAAGGCCGCCGCCGCAGACAATCCCGCACGGTTCGGGCAGCGTAAGACAAACCGCCGCTACCGAATTGCGATCTGGAATGGTTCACACGCCGCAGCTTATTTCGAATCGTCACGGCCGTTCACAGTATCCCAGTTGAAAGCGATTGATCGGGTGCGACTCTACGAGGAAGAACAAGCTCCCGCTGATTGTAGCCTCCGTACCGTTTTCGTCGTCGAGTAGCTTGGTCCTGCCTGACGAAAACCCCGTGGATCGCGCCGGGTTTCACCTGATCGTCAATTGCGATCTCGTCTGCACAGAATAATCCGCAAAGAGAGGGCCAGCGTGGAAGGGCAAGTGAGTGGGCGTTGAGTTCCGGCGAGGCTGGGGATGGCTGGTCCTGGCGGCGCTGACTATTTCGACCGTCGGCGACGAAATCACGCTGCTGACGCTGATGTTCCGTACCGCCGAGAACGCTCCCGCCTACGCGGTGCCAGTGCTGCTGATCGCAGAGTTGCTTCCCGGCCTTATCGCCGCGCCCTATGTAGGCCAGTTGATCGACCGCCGGGACGCGGCTCGTATTTTGGCCATCGCATCGGCGCTGCAAGCGGGCGTGATTGCGCTCATAGCCCACTACCCCATGTTCACGCTCGGAGGTGCCGTGCTGCTGAGCGTCCTGTTCACGGCCAGTAGCGCGGCGACATTCGCGCTGATACCAGTGTTGGCGAGCGGATTGGGAACGACGCTCGCGCGCGCCAATTCCCTTCTCGAATTGGCGCGCAGTCTTGGAATGCTCGCTGGCCCTGTCGCGGGTGGCGTGCTTGTGGGCTGGATCGGATCGCGCAACGCGCTTTTCGCCGATGCCCTCAGTTTTGCCCTTCTTGCGCTCGTCGTGCTGGCGAGCGGCTTGCGGCGCAAACCGCACCGGGGCGACCAGGAGGAGCAAACCCTGTTTGCGGACTATCTGCCGCTGCTCCGCAATCGGCGCTTGATGGTGGTGACAGGCGCACTCAGCTTTGAAGTGTTCGCGACCGCCATTGCTGACGTTGCATTCGTGTTCCTCGTCATGGTGACAATGGGCAGCGGGCCAACCGCCTTCGGTGTGTTAACAGCGCTATGGGCGGGCGGGATGCTGATCGGCGCTGCGCTGGCCCAGCGCGCCATGGGCCATAGGATCGGCCAAACTGCGTTCGGCACGGCCGCTGTCATGGGCGCGACGATGCTGTTGATCGGCCTTGCACCGATCGGATTTGCGATCGTGGCTGTCGCCTTCATCCTGGGCGGCGGCGCGAACAGCATTCACAATGTCGCGGTCCGCACCCTGCTCCAATCGGAATGCCCGCCCGCCGATCATGGAAAGGTCGCCGCTATCTACGGCGCGGTGACGCGAACCTCCGTAATCGGGGGGTATATCGCCGGAGGCTTATTCGTGCCGGACAATGCGCCAACGGCCTACCTCGTCGGCGGCCTATTAGGCGTCGGCGCGGGTCTAATCGGGTGGCGGATGTTCAATGGCCGATGGCGCGCAGCACCCGTCAAAGCATCGACGCGCTGGGACTGACCTGTTTTCCGCGCAGCGGTTCGCGCAGCGGCATGTTATTACCATCAGTGACGGGCACTGAACCTACGCCGAATGGGCGACGAACGCGGTACCCGAAGAGCATCGCGCCGATTGGCTCCGGCTAGAGATCGGGTTGGCAATACAGCAGGCGCTGCGCCACGGCCGCTCGGGACTGGGAAATGATGCCGATAGTGGCGTAGAGGCGTTCCACCGATACGCCCCATTGCCGACATCGGGGTCGGCAGCAACGAGCCGAAAATCTTGCCTTTGAGAAGATGGGCGCCTCTATTGAGAGGCCATATTCACTAGTGGGATCAAAGCTGGGGCATGCGCAGATCATTTTACGTCTCACTGGCCTTTACGGCCATCACTTTGATCTCCGGAACGGCAAATGCGGCCCCCCTGACGATAGACGATGTCCTTCGCACGGTAGCTATGGAGCAGGTCGCCCCCTCTCCCGATGGAGAGGACCTTGCTGTCGTTGTGCAACGGCCAGCCGGAGAGGGGGAAGTGGCCGGTCGCACCTTTTATGAAGTTGATCCGTCCCGCGCCGATGTCTGGCTTGTTCGGCGGGATGGATCTGACCGTCGGAACCTCACTGATGGGCATGCGGCAGCGGCCGGAAACTGGTGCGCGCAGTGGAGTCCGGACAGTAAAAGGATCGCCTTTCTATCGACCCGCCCCGAAGGAGCCGAGCCACATGGCGGGGATGCCGTTCGCCTATACATGTGGAGCCGCGCTACAGACGGGATCCGGCGCATTTCGCAGCAGCCCATGATGACCATGACGCGTTACGGCTCTCCGCTTAATGCGCTGGACTTGCGTGGAGGAGCAGACGCGAAGCGCCAGTCGCTGGGATGTACACCCTCGGAGGGGGCAGGCGAACGCGCACCATTTCTCTGGCTCGACGAACACAGGTTGCTCGTCCTGCAGATGCCTGCCGGGCAGAATTCATCACTACTCACCCAGAACACGCGCCCACTGCAGTTTGCCGGTGAGATCGCCCAAACGCTGCGGGATGGAATGACAAGCACCGTCGACGTCGCTGACAGCGGGAGGGAAAATCTCTCTAAGACACGAGAACAGTATCAGGTGGAAATCTCCCTGATTGATGTAGCGAGTGGCGAACGGCAGATTCTCGCTAGCGTCCCGGCCTTTCCTTTTCGTGGAATGCTCTCCCTAGTAGTTTCCCCGGACCGCAAGACAGCGGCTGTCCTGGCCCCTGCTGACGTGATCCCGCCTCAGGAGGTCGGGCCGAAACCTCTTAACAATGATGAAACCGCATCGGATAAGCGACTCATCCTCATCGACCTCACCGCCAAGTCTCCGCCGCGCCGGGTCACGGTGCCGGAAGAGGCACGCTATCCACTGGACCTGCTGGACTGGTCTCCTGACAGTACCGCGTTGCTTTTGCGCGCGCGGGCGTCCGGCAGTACCCGCGATGTGCATGTGTTTCGTCTCGATGCAAGTTCCGGGAAAGTCTCTTCCGTCGCCCCAAACTTTGTCGATCGGGCTTGGGACGCCGGTCCGGTTGACCACGAGCTCTCTGCCCGATGGCTCAAAAACAGCTCCTTGCTCATACGCGGACGGCAGATTTCAGCCAGCGAGGGAACCGAAACTTGGTGGTATCTGTCGGCAGGGAGCAAACCGCGTCCAGCCTCTCCCCCGACCAAGTCGAAGCGTCTTGAATTGCCCTCAAGCGCACAGCTTCTCGCTCAGGACAGGTACGGTTCAATATGGCGGGAACTGACTGATCGGGGGATGGTGCTACAAGGAAGACCGGCCGGCACCGGTCGGACGCTGGAGCTTTTCCGGGTCAACCACCATCTGGCCTCAGTCGACTGGGGGACAATTTCCACGATTGATTATGTCAGTGAAGGCGGCGCACCGCTGAAGGCCCTGGTGATCCATCCGCCCGGACATCGTCACGGTCAAAGCCACCCAGTCTTGGTATGGGTTTATCCGGGCACCATGATCCGGGGCAAGCAGGACTATTGGGACGACCGCCTTTTGCCTGGGATCTACAACCTCCAACTTTATGCGGCGAAAGGGTATACGGTCCTCGTCCCATCGATGCCGCGCGCACAGGAGCTATCCGGTGGCCCCTACCTCCATATGAAAGAAGGGGTGCTGCCAGCTGTGGACAAACTCATCGAACTGGAAGGGAGCGACCCGCGACGTGTCGGGCTCTTTGGGCAGAGTTTCGGCGGCTACGCCACCTACTCGCTTGTCACCCAAACCGACCGCTTCGCGGCAGCCGCCGCTATCGATGGGATCGCGGACATGCACACGACGTACGGAGCGTTTGATCGCAGCGGCGACGGTTGGCCAGGCATTGCTCAGGACAAGGGAGTTAATCCCACGATCGTGACGACTGCCATGCGCATGCCAGAACAGGCCTATCGTGATCCACGGATTTACGCGGCCAATTCGCCCATCATGTACACTTCAACGATCCATACCCCGCTGCTCATGGCGCACGGCACATTCGACATACGGGGAAGCGTTGCCGAAGCCGAGGCGATGTTCACATTGCTTGATCAGCAAGGAAAGCCGGCGCGCCTGCTGCGCTACCACGGAGAGAACCATTCCATTGCGCTCTCCCCAGCAAATGTGCGCAATCTCTACGATGAGCTAATCACCTGGTTTGATCGCTATTTGAAAGATCAGCACTGACAAAGTATGCGGCCCGTGGTCGATGGCGGCTTTGTCGTCCGCCAGCTCGACGCTCGTAGCGCGCATAGACGCATGCATTACGATCCTGTTCGCCGTTGACATCTTGTCGTCGCGGACGAGAGTATCGAGGCGTGGGGCGTGGTCCGCGCCTGCGCTAAATGGGACCGCTTTTCCAACCTTGCCAGACGACCTGCGGGCGGCAATGCTCCTAATCGGAAGCGAACCGAGCGGGATCGATCGTAGCTGGTTAATCACTCAGCCATACGCGATGCTTCAAAGCGGATGCTGACGGAAACGCCTGATTGTCATGCATGGGTGTAATGACGATGACGTAGGAAAGGATTGGTAGGTCAGTCTGACTCCGGTTAGCGATCCAGTAAGACCAAAGTGCTACTCAAGAATCATGTTTAAAACGCTGATCTGCTTCACCACCATCCTAACATCCGTCATTGGCGCTAATGCTACTGCTCAACCGGTCCAAAGGCTTAGAAGTCCGTTTGTGCTTTCTTCCAAAACCGCAAACGGCGCATTGGCTACATTTGTCACTGAGCGCACAGCAGCGGTCACGTGGGACATCCTGGCGGTAAGACATATCAAGGATGTCTCGTCTATTACCGTGAAGCGCACCTACATCAAAAGCGATATATTCATTGAACAAAATTTTGGCGTTGCTGAAATTAAATGTAAGAAAAAAATGGCCAGATGGGTCTCATGGGGCACGAATGAGAAAGTAATAGCTGAATACGATAACGACGCGCAGTTCTCACCTTACGATGATTTCAGCATGGATTATCCATATTTTGATTACGCATGTTCTCGTAGAAAATAAATGTCATAAGTGGCCATGCGGCGAGCGCGACTGCCCTGTGGTAAATCACACGGTGAGCGGCATGGCGGCAAAAGCCTGCTTGTCTGTCACCGCATCGGTTGATGGATTGGATGGGCGGATAGGCCATGGCATGCCAACGTCGATAGCTGGGCATGTGCGAGTACTTTAGGGAAGGACGTATTCCTCTAACTCCAACGCACGGCGGCGAGTGAGGTCGAGTTGGCAATACGCGCTCAAAATGACGTGTATGCTGCCTTGTTCAAGATTGTAGAATTCGCATGTTTCATCGCGGTATTTAACCCAAGCTGCCTGCGCCTTCTTCAGCGCATTACGTTGTTCCCCTTGGGCATGTTCGAATGCGACCGGGTATGCTGCGCGCATTCTTTTATCCCAGAGACTGGCGTGATCGGAATAGCAAGAGGACAGCGCCACTGTGCCATCCTTGTCGTTGCAGCCCTCTTTCAAGTCATCGGGCAAACCGGAGAGAGAAACTTGGAGAGCCAAAATCATTGCGAGTGACATCATTGGCTCCTCATACGTGCATCAAACTGATGGCAGCTTTCCAATAGGCGTGTCGAGGATTTTAGCGTCCGGCATTGGTCGGTGGGCGACCGGCAGCTTTTCACGCTGTCGAAAATCACATCGATTTCAGTCAAAATGCGCGCATTTCTGCGGTGGTCTCGTAAATCACGGTGCGGCGAAGGCCGGTAAGCGCTGGAAGTGTCCGAAAATCACCGCCGGATTGGCGATGTGCCCGACAACCGCACCTTGAGGGTTTCCCGTCAGGTTGAAGATGGCTTGCCGAATTTTGCCTCACGCTCACCTTCCAGCCGCTCGACTTCGCGTTCCACGATTTCGCGTATGAACTTGGCGCGCCGATTGGGGCCGATCAGATCGTCAATTCGCTCCGCCAAGCCATCAGGCAGGCGAACGACAGTCGTTTTAACTCCAAGCGGCGGTCTTCCCATGGAAGTCTCGTAACCGGCCATGACGCCCTTTCAATCGCAAGTTCATTAAGGGATATCGGTTATTGAAAAATAGCTGCCAATGGCCGTATAAGCGATATCGGATAGTTCTTTGGCTGCGCGAGGCAGTTTGAAGGGCACAGCCGATGGAGGCGTGGCAATGGCGAAGCTCGAAAATCGTTCCAGCGAATCGAATAGCGGCACATCGCGACGCGCCCTGCTGCATGGGCTGGCGATAGCTCCTGTCACCGCATCGGCCATCACCTCGCCCTGGGCGAATGCGCTGGCGTCGCTTTACCAACGCTATGACGACGAACCGGCGACGATTTCGCGCACCAAAGAGGGGCGAAGCATCAGCCGCTTCCGCTATCACAACGCGGAACGGCGCTGGTCGCTGACAGACATCGTTCCTTTCCACGAAAGCCGATTTTCCAACCCGGCCCTGCATTTCGCGGGTTTCGTCTGTCAGCAGGCGCTATGCGCCTATCTGCTTGACGTAGGCTTTGCCGATGAATGGAACGCCCGTCACATAAAGCAGGATATCGCCAAGGCGCTGGCCTACGCCAATGCGTGCGGCTTTGGCTATGACTGCCCTGACATGGCGCGGCTCGCGGCGGTTCTCTCACCCTATTGGAAGTGGGGCTATCACTATGATGATTGGGAGGAAGACCGGCCCCGCACGGGCGGCTTCGTCCCCGCCACGATCACACCGCTTGTCCGCGCCTTGCTGGACCGCGTGCATGACGTGACCGGCCACCCGCGCCCGAGGGGATGTCAGCGCCGATCGAACGAGGCGCGGTCATGATGCTGCGCACCGACGGCGAACATCTGCCCGCACCGGTCCGGACGGAGCTTCTTCGCGTCGCTACGATCCTGTTCGCGGCATTCGAGGAAACGACCAAGGGCCGATGCTCTGAACATTTCCGAGCGGGCCGCGTCCTCGCGCTGGTCCTCCACGGCTCCCATGCCGGGACGGATTGGGGCGCGGTCGCGCCGGGAGAAGCGTTCCGCTTGCTGGCGATCGTCAACTATACTCGGCTGGCGCGCAGCGAACGAGACTGGCGGCTGGTGCGCGACAGATTGGGGCGCGCATGGGAGTTTGGCGAGATCACCCACCCGGTGCGGCTCACTGTCGAAAGTCTGGAGCGGTTCAATGGCGCGCTTGCGGATGGCGTCCCGCATTTCGTCAGCATCGCCGCGCAGGGCATCGCGCTGTATCAGTCGGAGGGTTTGCGCCTTCAACCGCCACGCAGCATGTCCGGCCCGGATCGCTGCGCCCTCGGGCTGAAAGAATATGCCCATTGGCATACGCGCGCCAGCGACTTCCTGACCGGCGCTGCTTTCTACGAACGGCAGGATAATGCGCCGATGGCCGCGCTGCTGCTGCATCAGGCGTGCGAGCATCTCTATCAGTGTGTGCTGTGGTCGCTGACCCTGCATGGGCCGCGCACCCACGCGCTGGACGAATTGCGCGAAAGCGCGGAAGCGCTGGACATTCGATTGCGCGAGGCATGGCCGCGTGAAACGCCGTTCGAGCGCCGCGCCTTCGGCTGCATCCGCCGTGCCTATATCGAAGTGCGCTATGGGCGCCGCTACCGGATCAGCCGTGAAGAACTGGCATGGGCGATGGAACGCACCGCGATCCTGCACGCGATGGTAGTTGTACAGTGCAGCACAGGGCTGAACGGCCCCGCTCCCACGAGTGAGGAGATGTGCCATGCGTAAGCGGAAAGCCGATGCGACAACACGCGCCGCCTATAGGCGAGCGGTGGACAGTCTGCCACCGCTGTTGCGGACCGTGTTCCTGCTGCACCGTGTGGACGAGCTTGGCTATAACGAGATCGGCAGACGGCTCACGATCCCTATCACGGCGGTGCAAGCATGTTTGAGCGAGGCCTTGCTGGCGATCGATGCGGCGCTTGACGGAAGGCCGCACAGCCCCCGACAGCGCGAGCCTATCATCGGCGCGGAACAAAGATTGCGCAAGCGGCATCGCCGCTATTGCGCGCGGCGGCTGCGCCATGTCGGCATAATCCTGCCGATCCCCTGGGACGACAGCGCCGATGATGACGTGACCGTCCTGCGATCGCTCGTGAACGCCTTGCCTGACAGAGCGTTCGAGACGGGCTTTCTGACGCTGGTCGATAATCGCGACATCGACGAGATCGCGCGGCGCAAGGGGCTGTCCAGATGGGACATGATGCGCCGGGTGTTGCTTGCCAGCGCGCGTCTTGCATGGCGTCCGATGACCTTCGGGGAATGGTTGGCGGAAGTGGTCAGGCGGAGAGCGCGATGACCGCGCAACCGGCAAACCCGCCAGACGCCGACCGGCGCGTGGACCAAATTTACCGGGCGCATTTCCGTACCATCTGGCGATATGTGCGGGGATTGACGCGCAATCTCGATCTGGCGTCCGAACTGGCGCAGGAGAGCTTTGTGCGGTTCGCCCGACTGGGAAACATCAGCGAGGTCGACAGCCCCGAAGCCTATCTCAAGGTCATCGCAAGGAACCTCGTGCGCGACCATGCGGACAGCGCCCCGCAGCGATCCGTCCGGTTACAGGTTCCGCTCGATCAAGGAAGCAATGCGCGCAAGGAAGCCGACCAGCACAGAGTCCTCGAAGATCGCGAGTTACTAGCGTTGTGCATAGCGTCGTTGGACGAACTTCCATCGGACACCCGCCGCATCTTTCTGCTCTCGCGGCTGGATGGCTTCACCTACACTGAAATCGCGGCCCAAATGAATGCGCCGCTATGGATTGTCCAACGGCACATGATAAGAGCCAGGCGCCATATCGAAAGGTTCCGGCAAGAGCATTCAGTCTGAACTTCCCGGACGGGTGCTGCGCTTTACGACAGCCCTACCGGGCGACGCGTCGTCATCAAAAATTGCTGCCCAATCAGCATCGGCGCGATAACGTTCGAGTTGCGCTTCTGACAGCCACACACGGGGATACTCCATCGGGCCATCGCCTTCCCTTGCCGCCCCGTGGTCTTTGCCCCCGCTTTGCGGCGGCACTACCCAGCCGAACCGCCGTCGCCGAAGCGCCCGCAATTTCGGCCTGAAATCATTTAAAACCGATGGTGGGAGCAGCGGGGCGCCGAAGTTATCGTCTATCCATTCCAGCACCAGAAGTGCGCCGTCGCACGTGCGCAGATCGGCGACACCGACAAGGAGCAAGGCTTCGGCGAGATCGTCCAGCAGCAATCCCAGCCGAAGAGCAGGCTGACGTGCAATCAGCTTCTGCAACAGATCATACCGGGCCTTGCCCTGTCCGAGCGTCGAGAACTTCGCCCAGAGATTTTCCTCGCCTTTGGTCAGGCCTGCCAGAGCGTAAAGATCATAGGTGTCCTTGCTGACCGCGAAATCCCGCCGCACAGCGTTGCGATGGACGCGCACGGCATCGTTACGCAGCACCATCGGAAAGGCGGGATCGATCAGCACGGACATTACAAAAACGGGGTCAAAGCGAAGCGAACGGATCGCGTCTGATCGCCGCTCGCGACGGATAGCTCCACGCTTTTACCCGGAGGCCCCGTTATACTCGCGATCGCCGACCGGAAATCGAGACCGGCAATCCGATCCCCGACCTGAATACCGGCCGCCGAGGCAGGACTGCCGGTCCCGACGACCGCAACACGGATTTCATTCCCTTTGTTTTCCAGCCATAGACCCGACATTCCATAACGCTCCAGCAATGGTGCGGCATCGGAATGGCGCTGCAACCAAAGGGAACGTGTCCTGACTTCCGTCGATAGGTTGAAGCCGCGAAGCATCGACAGACCGACGATGCCGTCATGACCCCGCGCGCCGTCCGAGGGGCCTCGCAGCAGGACCAGCGGTCGATCGAAACGCTGACCGGCAAATAGGGCGTTATCGGCCCGCACGATTCTGCCGATCCCGCCACTGCCACCAATCCCGCTTGTCGCCTGCGGGGTGAAGGGCCGCGCATCATCCCATAACCCCAGGCGGCGCGCATTGTCGTAGCTGATCGAGATGGCACCTGGCGCGCCTGTATCGAGCAGACAATCGAGGACCATGCCGTTGACTTGTATATCGCCGTACAAGCGGGGCGAAGCAGCGTTGCGGCCTAGTATACTGTCGCTGCGAATTGCGCGTTCCAGTTTCACAAAGCCAACACGTTCGGGACGACCATCCGGATAGGCTCGCCATTCGCCTGCTTCGATATCGAGATCGCTATCGACGGTCGTGAGAATGCCAGCGGCCAAAGAGCCGCGCACACGAGGACCGAAACCTCCGTCTATGGCCGAAAGAGACACGACGGGCTGGCGCGCTCCGCCGCCGAATATGACGTCCCGTGCGGTGTAGCTGCCAAGCACGGCTTGCCCACCGACGCCGCGCGTCCTGACCGAACCCGTCGATTGGAGCTTCAACTCGCGAGCGAGCTTCGCATCGATCAGGCTACCGGCCCCGCCTGTGTCCAGCAGAAACAGATACGGCCCGTTGCCCGCAATCGTCACCGGCGTCACCACGCGACCATCCAGAAGAGCGATCTTGCTGACGATCACACGCCCTTCCTGAGCGAGAACGGGCCTTGCCAGCCCCGCGATCAGGGTGAACGCAAATCCGCTCAAAACATCACGCCTTTGCATGGCGGTCCGGTTCCCTTCCGTGCGAAATATCGGGCGTACGCCAGTGATCGATTGCGCCATGCGAGAAGATTTCGATCTGAGACCCAAGTCAACCCTGCTGAAGCAAAAGACTGGCCCTATTGGCGGCGGTCTTCGTGAGATCGACTTGCGATATGGTTCTGCTGCTCCGCTTCGGCCTCGAACGCACGTTTGCCGCTACGCTTCCACAAGGCAAGCACCTGATCGCGATCCTCGCACTCCAGCTTCCTCGCTATCGCAATGAACGCCCCGTAAAGCGTCGTGCGATCATCGTCGGTGAGATCGACGAGGCCAGCCTTCACAACAAGGCCGCCCAGTTCGATCAATTGCTTCGTGCGCGCCCTGCGCTCGACCATCCATTCGCGCATGTCAGTTCTCGCCTTTCGGGCCTCAACGCGGTGCCGCGCCGCCGTCGAGCGGTAGAGTGCCTTCCGGCCGTTGGTCAGATCGCGACGCAGCCTGACGTGTCTTGCCCTGAAAGAAGGCCGCGCCCGCCTTGCGCCAGCCCTCCTTTGTGGCAGCATCCTTGCTGGCGACGGCACCGAGTAGCGCCCCGGCCAATAGATCGGCGTCGAGCGCATCGGCCCCGGTTGCCGTGACCAGTTCGCCAAGCTGGCGCACGCGCCGTTCCTTGATCGCCTTCGTCTTGTCGGCAAGGGCTTTCAGTTCCGAATCGAAGTCCTTGGGCTTGCGCATCGCAAAGTCTCCATTGAGTGATGATGCGCCTATGATAGAAGAAGGCAGGCGGTGACGCAGTAGAGTCGCTGAGACGGGATGACACCGCCTAGTCCCTGCTCGGAATTTATTCGAGGAGGGCGCGCTTATACGTCGTGCCGACGTGCGCTTAGTGGCGTAGATGGATTGCCGTTATGGCAATCTATCACTTCTCGGTTCAGGTCATCGGTCGCGCCAGCGGGCGCAGCGCCGTTGCAGCCGCCGCCTATCGGGCAGGCGAGCGGCTGCACGACGAGCGGCTGGACCGAGACCATGATTTCCGCGCCAAGTCCGGCGTCGAGCATAGCGAAATCATGCTGCCCGAAGGTGCGCCGGAACGCTTCTCGGATCGCGCCACACTTTGGAACGAGGTCGAGGCGACCGAGAAGCGCAAGGATGCGCAGCTTGCCCGCGAGGTGGAGTTTTCCATTCCACGCGAGATGAACCGGCAACAGGGCATCGAGCTTGCCCGCGATTTCGTCGGTCAGGAGTTCGTCGCGCGCGGCATGATTGCCGACCTGAATGTGCATTGGGACCCTTCGACTTCGCTCAGGGGAGCCATTGGCGCGGACGACCAGCCCAAGCCTCACGCCCATGTCATGCTCACCATGCGCGAGGTGGGCAAAGATGGTTTCGGCGCGAAGGAACGCGACTGGAACAGGACCGAGCTTGTCGAACAATGGCGCGAGCGGTGGGCGGATCACGTCAACGCGCGCCTCGCCGAACTGGATATTGATGCCCGCATAGATCACCGCTCGCTGGAAGCGCAGGGCATCGAGCTTGAGCCGCAAGACAAGATCGGCCCCGCCGCACAGCGCATGGGCGAGCGCGGGCTTGAATCCGAGCGGATCGAGGATCACCGCGAGACAGCGCAGCGTAACGGCGAACGCATCATTGCCGACCCGCGCGTGGCGCTGGACGCGATCACGCACCAGCAGGCGACATTCACGACGCGCGACCTCGCCATGTTCGTGCATCGGCACAGCGACGGCAAGGAGCAATATGACCGGGCGATGAGCGCCGTTCGCGCGTCGCCGGAACTTGTCGCCTTGGGCAAGGATGGGCGCGGCGATGATCGGTTCACCAGCCGCGAAATGATCGAAACCGAGCAGCGTTTGCAGCGCGCCAGCGAGTTGATGGCCGAGCGCGAGCGGCATCGCGTGGACGAGAAGGACCGCACTGCCGTATTGGCCAGCGCGGAAGGGCGCGGGTTGGTGTTGGCGGGCGAGCAGCGCGCGGCGTTCGATCATGTGACAGGGGAACGCGGGTTGAGCGTGGTCGTCGGCTACGCAGGCACCGGCAAGAGCGCGATGCTTGGCGTTGCGCGGGAGGCGTGGGAGCGCGCGGGGTTCGAGGTGCGGGGCGCGGCGCTTTCCGGCATCGCCGCCGAAGGGCTGGAAAACGGTTCCGGCATTGCCTCGCGCACCATCGCCAGCATGGAACATGGCTGGTCGCAGGGCCGCGACTTACTCACCGCCCGCGACGTGCTGGTGATCGACGAGGCGGGCATGGTCGGCACGCGCCAGATGGAGCGCGTTTTGTCCCATGCCGCCGACGCCGGCGCAAAGATCGTGCTGGTAGGCGACCCGCAGCAATTGCAGGCCATCGAGGCGGGCGCAGCCTTCCGGGCAATCAACGAGCGGCATGGCGGCGTCGAGATTACAGAGGTGCGCCGCCAGCACGAGGAATGGCAGCGCGACGCCACCCGTCAGCTTGCTACCGGCAGGACCGGCGAGGCGATCCGGGCCTATGCCGATCATGGCATGGTCCATGCCGCCGAGACGCGCGAGCAGGCGCGCGGCGAGCTTGTCGAGCGTTGGGACAGCGAACGCATTGCCGCGCCCGATCAAACCCGGATCATCCTCACGCACACCAATGACGAGGTGCGCGAGTTGAACGAAGCCGCCCGCGACCGGATGCGCGTGGCGGGGCAGCTTGGCGACGATGTGCGCATGAAAACCGAGCGCGGCGACCGTGCCTTTGCCATCGGCGACCGCCTGATGTTCCTCAAGAACGAGCGCAGCCTTGAAGTCAAGAACGGCACGCTTGGCACCGTCGAACAGGTGAACCAGCAGAGCATGACCGTCCGCACCGATGACGGGCGCAGCGTCGCGTTCGACATGAAAGATTATGCCCATGTGGATCATGGTTACGCGGCCACGATCCACAAGGCGCAGGGCATGACGGTTGACCGGGCGCATATGCTGGCAACACCGGGCATGGACCGTCACGGCGCTTATGTCGGCATGTCCCGCCATCGGGACGGCTTGGCTGTTCATTACGGCCGCGACGACTTCAAGGACGAGTCCCGCCTTGTCCGCATCCTGTCCCGCGAGCGGACCAAAGACATGGCGGGCGACTATGACCGCCGCGACCCGGCCCAGCGCGATCCGACGCAAGAGTTCGCGGAGCGGCGCGGCATCGGCGTTGGCGAGCGCATCGCGGAAATGGCCCGCGCAGGCGCGGAGAAGGCCCGCGGAATCTTCGACGGGTTGCGCCTGTCCCTGTCCGGCCAGCAACGCGAGCCATCGGCCGCGCCCGAACCCCGGCGCGGCATGTTCGACGGCCTCGACCTTGGCCGTTTCGTGTCCCAGCCCGATCCGGCCCGCCAGCAGCAGCACGACCGCAACCCGCAGCCGCTCCGGGCAAGCGGCCTGCGCGGCGCGGTCGAGCGCTACGCCAGAGCGGTTGATGCAATCCGGCAGACCCGCGCGCAGGGCATTGACGCCATGCCCCACCAGCGCGAGGCGCTGGACAAGGCGCGGGACGCCCTGGACGCGATCCGGCCCCAAGGTTCCACCGATTTGGACAGCGCGTTTCGGGGCGGCCCTGAACTGATCCGCGAGGCGGCGGAAGGTCTCAGCCAGGCCGCCATGCGGGCGATGCAACTGGAAGCGGAAATCCGCATCGACCCGTTCCAACGTGCCGACCGCTTCATAGAGGGCTGGCAGCAATTGCAGCGTGCCCATGGGGAGCTGATGCGCGACGGCGATTTTCGGGGCGCGAAGACCACAGCGCAGCACATGGCCGACATGGCGAAGAGCCTTGAGCGCGACGCCCAGCTTGAATCCGTGCTGGGGCTGCGCAGCCGCGAGCTTGGCCTTGAGATCGGTCAGGACATGGGCCGCAGTATCGGCCGCGACCTCGCCGCCTCCATCCCTTTCGATCATGACCGCGACATTAGCCGCGGCATGGAACGCTAGACCAGGAGAAGACGATATGGACGACAATGACGACATGAAGCCGAACCAGCCTGGCCGCGAACCGCAGGCAGGTTCAGCGGCGGAAGCCTTCGCGCGCCTTGTGGCGCGCGTAGCGGAGATGGAGGAGCGGCTTGAAGGGCGCATGGCGATGATGACGCGCGCCCTGGAGCATATCGCGGTCGAGAAGCAGAGCCTCGACGTTCCCGACTACAATCCGACGCTTGGCCGAATCAACGGCAATATCGCGGAGTTTGCCAAGCAGATGAAGGCGATCAAGGAGTCCGAAGCGCTCAAAATGACGCCGGAGAGCATGGCCGAGCGGATAATGGCAGCGGCGGAAGCGGCGCGCGAGGCCGACAGGATAGCCATCAGAGACGCGCGGGAGCTTCATCGCCAGGCCATCGCGGCCATGAACAGGGGCGTCGGCACGGTTCGCACCAGGGAGCAACAGCAATGGCATATTCTCTATGCCATCGGAGGAGCTATCCTCGCCGTGTCGCTCCTATGGCTGATCTATCCGGGCTGGGCGGCCAGCCTCGGCCCGCAAAACTGGCACTGGCCTGAGCGGGTTGCGCGTCGCACGATGGGCGAACCGACGCTGTGGGATGCGGGCATTCGCATGATGCGGGTCGGGAACCCGGAGGGGTGGCAGGCTATTGTTGACGCTGCCGAAATGCGGCAGGCTAACCGCGACGCCATTGCCGCGTGCGAGGAGGTGGCGGCAAAGGCTAAGGAGATGGTGCGTTGCACCGTCAGGGTCGAGACACCACAATCTTGACTGTATTGCTTGGCGTTACCCAATGAAGCCAACCGCGGTTTACGCATATTTGGGAAGGCTGCGATCTGCAACCCTTCACAGCCGCAACCGGCCATCTTGAAACCCTCAATATCTCGCTGAATTTCGTCAACAACCAGAACGAATTCGTAAGCCTCACTCGATAGGTTGACAGTGGCGCTTTCAGTCCGGGAAAATCCATTGAAAAGCCAGTCGCAGACCAGCGGGCGGCGATCCTGCTAATTTAGCAGACCTCCGAAATAAGTGTAGAGGTAGTCAGCGACAGAAACTGTAAGACACATTACAGAAACAATATCATTAACTCATTGCTGTATATTCCAGAGAAAAATCAAATGATTTCAAGCCTTTTTTCTAAGATCCAGAGCAGATCGTCCCAATGAATAGGCTATTGGATCAAAATAAATTTTAAAAATATCATAAACATGAGGCAGGCCGGTATAATTATACGCCGATCTGAATTTGATCGACTGGATTTCGATGCATCCAAATATGAGAGTATGACCCTGACATTCAGCAACCATGCCGAAATGTCATTAATACCGGAGGTGAACAGTGGAACGCAAAGAAACAAGGATTCTCGCGCGTCATCTTGCCCGGGAGTTAACAGCAGAAGAAATTTCGCTCGTATCCGGAGGTGGAGGACATGAGCATGATGGAACCTGCAATCACTACACAACTGTAGGTTGCCGTGAAAGTTTTGATGATAGCTCGGTTAAGATTCCTTAAGTGAAGATAACCATAGTTTCATTCAAAAATGATCCCCACGCCTTAGCCGTGGCGTGGGGATTAAGAACAATCGGATACAATCCTCAGATATTATATTTCACGGCCCTAGCTGATCATCACAAAATCACCCTAAGGCCTGGGTTTGATGGTAAATCTACGATTACAGCTAGTAATCTTTCATTCCCGATCAGCGAATCTGATACAATTTGGTGGCGCCGTCCAGCGGGCGTCCATCTTCCGGGAAGCTTACATCCATCTGATAGAAAAATTGCCGAACAAGAGTGGGGAATACTCCAAAAATCAATTATCTCCATTTCCGGGTATAACGATTGCTTCTGCGCTAACCCACCGGGCGAGTTTCATTCTGGATCGCTGAAGGCATTCCAATTGATCATTGCTAGGGCAGTGGGATTTGATATCCCAGAGACAATCATATCCAATGACCCATTGGAAATAAAGTCTTTTATAAAAAACAATCCGCGCACTATATTTAAAACTTCGACACCAGCAACATGGGTCCATAGCGACGGATCTCATGCTGAGTTTCTTACAGAACTCGTTGAGTGGAATGACGAATTGGCAGATAGCATTGCAGCATGTCCAGGAATATATCAGAGATATGTTGAAAAAAAATTTGAAGTTCGATCAGTTATATTTGGGGAAACAATATTTTCATTTAAAATTGATTCCCAAGAAGATAAAAATTCACTTTTAGATTGGCGAAAACGTCCGGAATACACAAGAGGAATTGTAACCCCTATAAACACTCCGGAATTTGTATCTGACCGCATCAGAGGCCTGATGAAGGAGCTTAGCCTTGTGACGGGCTCCATTGATTTTATAGTGACCCCCAACGAAGAGTGGGTCTTTCTCGAAATCAATCCTTCAGGCCAGTTTCTTTGGCTTGAATATGACTGCCCCAGCGTGCCTCTCCTTGATGCCTTTTGTAAGTTCCTAATATCGAGGTCGGATGATTTCGTATATAACAACAAGCCTCACGTGTATCTGCATGAATTTGACAAGATTGCCAATTTAGTTATGGCTGAGGAGCCGAAAATTCATGAATTCATACATTCGTCAGTTGTTCCTGAGTAAATTTGGTGTCGGTACGTTTGGTATCGGCGCCATGATTGCGGTGTGTGAGTTTGGAGAAGCTTCAGATTTGAATAAATGTAGTTCTAGATTTACCGAAGAACCATTTAACATATTTAAATGGGATTTAGACGATTCACTTTGCTATCTTCGCGATCGGATTGACCTACGGCACTATGCTGCCAAAGAGGATTCAGGTGTAGGCTTTGATATTGCCATGCGCCAGGCTGAAAACAATGCCATGGTTGGAAGATACAAAGACTCCATGGCTATATACAACTCAGATAAGCCAGCCCAAAAATTGAATATAATTAATTTCATTGATGGGGCCGAAGCGCGCGACGCTGAGACTTATATAACAGAAAAAGCAAAAGATGCTGACATTGTCCTATTTAACGAATCCCATTTCGATTCAAGTCATAGATTTTTTGTCGCAAAAATCTTAAAGAAACTTCGATCCATCGGATACACAAAAATAGCTGCTGAAGCATTTAATGCCGATAAAGTAGAATTTGAAAACTCGGTATCGCTACCGGATGTTAATGGAAAAGCCGGAAAGTATGTCCGTGACCCTGTATTTGCAAATTTGGTTCGACTGGCTAAAAAATTAAATTATAAATTAATAGCATATGAACTTACCGATGAAGAACAAGATATTGCTAGCAATTCTGGAAATTTTGTAAGATTTCGTGAGAAAAATCAAGCAAAAAAGCTGCATGATTCCATAAAAGAAATTAGAGGAAAGACCATTGTTATAGCTGGATTCGATCATATTGTTACATCAGTCCGTGATGATGGGGAAAAGATGATGGCTGGATACCTAATAGGGTATCACTACCGCCTACTTTCTATTGATCAAGTTGCAGCTAATGGTCGAATGCGTAACAATGATTGCTCTCAACGAGCAATGTGGACTAAGCCGGTGATATTTACAAAGCACGGCAGGGCTGTTACGTTTCCACCTTATGCGGGCCAAGTTAGCGCCTCTGTAGTACATCCTTGCGTTTCATTTAGCGCTAATGTTCCAAACTGGAAAGATTTTCGGATTTTTTTCGTCGGGCAGTTTCGTGAGTTTAAAGAATTTGACCATTCCAAAACCACTCTTTTGCAATCGTTTAGGAAAGGTCAAGATATAGAATCCGTTCCCATAGACCAAGTAATTTATGAGCCTGGTGAAGAAAAACCGAGAATATGGACAACGTCGGGCGGACGAGTGATTGTAAAATATTTTTCTGATCATAGAGGAATTGAATTAATTGGCTCTACAATGTAATTTATCTACTAAATCTATATTTATAGAGGTTTTCATGAGGCTATGTTTCGGAAAGACGTTTCAGACTCCTCAATAAATAAGCTTCCAGGCAACGTCGAAATATTCGTTCCGGTGTCTTGGCAATTAGTAGGATATTTTATTGTAGGGATTGTATTATCCTGTTTGATATTTCTATCATTGGCCAGCTATACTCGGGTTGAGATAGCGTCTGGTTCGATAGTCCCAGCGGCAGGTATATCGCTAATTGTTCCTGGGAGAAGTGGCGTGATCGCGTCGCTGCCTGTGGAAGAGGGGCAGGAGGTGAAGTCAGGAGCTTACTTGGCCCTGATACGCGCAGAGGAAGATAGCGCGAGCATTGAAACTCCCGCTGTGCGGGTGGAATCTGCCATCGCCGCGCAAGATTCTCAACTCTTCGCCCAGGAAATTGCTACCGAAGAAGCTGTAGGCGCACAATTGCGGCAGTTCGCGGCGCAACATGCCGGTCTCGTAGAAGAGGTAAAACATCTCCAATCGCAGATTGCGATTCAGCAAAATCTCGTCTCATCGGCTCATCGCGAACTCGATCGGATACGTCCGGTTGCTGCAAGGGGGTTCATAAGCGTCCGGGACATGCAACAACGGGAAGAGGCGCTACTTGTTCGTCAACAGGGGCTTTCACAATTGGCACAGGCTCTTGCCGCTAAGCGTGCTTCAATGCTTGAGAATGAGCGCAGTGCAGCGCAAGCCGCTTCGCAAGGCCGTGCGCAGAAAGCGAGTGTTGCGGCGGCCCGTGCCGGGGTTGCGCAACAGGCCGCCAATGCGGCAATCAGTCGCTCATATGTCCTTCGTGCCCCGCTTGCAGGTCGTGTGACAGCATTGACGGCCAACGTAGGACAATCCGTCACTTCGCAATCGCCGCTGATGACCATCCTCCCGTCCGGATCTGAACTTCGCGCGGAATTGGAAGTGTCAAGTTCGGCCATAGGCTTTGTGAAGCCTGGCCAAGAGGTTCGGATCGCAATAGATGCATTCCCATATCAGCGGTTCGGAAGTATTAGAGGCAAAGTTCTGACGGTAGCGGCAAGCCCTATCTCACGTCAGTCAGAAACCGGCGTTAATCTATCAGCCTATCCGGTAACGGTGTCGTTGCATCAACGTGCTGTTCCTGCCTATGGGAGGAGAGAACCACTCATTTCCGGTATGACACTTACTGCCCGAATCATCACTGAAGAGCGAACATTGTTGGCTTGGCTCTTCGAACCATTATTGGCAGTTCAAAAGCGATGAAGCCTGCGTTCGATCTTTTCTTGAAATCACGCGTCCGCTTAGTCCGACAGACGGAAATTGCCGAATGCGGTCTAGCTTGTTTGACCATGGTAGCTGATTATCACGGATTGCGCACAGACTTGGGGACGATGCGGCGCCGTTTTGTGCCTTCGTTGCGCGGAGCTGCGTTAAAGTCATTGATGGGGCTAGCTGATCAAATTGGTTTGACGCCGCGCGCAGTTAAAGTGCCTTTAGACCAGCTCAAAAATCTACGTCTCCCAGCGATCCTACATTGGGATATGAACCACTACGTCGTACTCGAACGCATTCGTCGTAGTAAGGCTCTGATTCATAATCCAGACGGGCGTTCATCGTGGCTTCCCATTGAAGAAGTTTCGGATCATTTCACTGGCGTAGCGTTAGAACTCCGCCCCAATGACTCCTTTGTAGTAGCGCAAAAGCAAGATAGGTTAAAGCTGTCACACTTATGGCAGCGCATGACCGGCATGAAACGCGCCCTGGCCCAGATAATAGTTCTAAGTTTAGTTCTTCAATCTTTTGTTCTCGTTTCGCCATACTACATGCAGTTGGCCTTAGATCAGGCGCTTCCCGCGTTCGATCACGATTTGCTTACTGTCTTGGCGTTGGGATTTTCTTTATTTTCGATCATAAATGTCATTGCCACTTTTCTTAGATCATATGTCCTGCTCGTAGCGGGCAGTTCGCTCGGCATGACCTTAGCCTCGAACATCGCTCGCCGCCTTCTTCGCCTTCCAATTGAATGGTTCGAGAGGCGACATACGGGCGATATATTATCACGCTTTCAATCCATCATTCCGATACAGTCCATGCTGACGCAAGGAGCTGTTGCAGGCGTAGTAGACGGTATTATGGCTGTATTTACACTAGCACTAATGATATTTTATAGCACTGCGCTTAGCGCAGTGACAATCATATCATTTTCTGCATATGCACTTGTGAGAATTGTTTCGTTTTCACTTGAGAAAAATGCGCGAGAGTCGTCTATTATTGCCCATGGAAGAGAACAAAGCAATTTGATAGAATCTCTTCGTGGAATTACAACATTACGGCTATTTGGACAAGAAATGTCACGCCATCATATTTGGCAGAACCGCCTGATAGACGCAGTGAATTGTGATGTTGTTACTTCTAGAATAAGTATTTTGCAATCATCATCTAATATTTTGATTTTCGGCTTGGAAAACGTTATCAGCATCTGGCTGGCGGTTGGAATGGTCATGAATGGTGATGGATTCAGCATAGGCATGGTATTTGCCTATATGTCTTATAAAACTCAGTTTATTGAAAAGGCATCATCACTAATTGATCAGAGCATTGCCCTTCGCATGACGGGACTTCATCTTGAGCGTATTTCTGACATTGCTCTTTCTAGGGAGGATGTTGGTTTTAACGACATGAAAGATTCAAGCTGCGATTTGAATGGCTCTATTGATTTGCAAAACATATTTTATAGATACTCCCCAAGCGATCCGTTCATCTTGAGTGGCCTCGATCTAAAAATTAACTCAGGCGAGCATGTCGCTATAACGGGTATGTCAGGTGGCGGAAAATCAACGCTAGTCAAGTTATTGATAGGATTTATTGAACCTGAAAGAGGCGTTATGTTGGTGGATGGCTTACCCTTGGGGCAATTTGGGCGACGAAATTTTCAGCGCCAGATTGCAGCAGTTCTACAAGATGACACTCTGTTTGCGGGAACCTTGGCGGATAACATCGCGCTTTTTGATGATCATATTGATATGGACAGTGTAGTTGCGGCTGCGATGACTGCTGCTATCCATGATGACATAACCCGGATGCCAATGAGCTACCAAACGCTGGTTGGTGATATGGGGTCGACCCTCTCGGGTGGTCAGAAACAGCGCATATTCCTCGCGAGAGCCCTCTATCGGAAGCCTCGGATTCTCGTCATGGACGAAGGCACTGCGCACCTAGATGTTCTCCACGAGCGAGCCGTCAACGAAGCTGTTGGAAATATGGGGATCACTCGCATCGTTATTGCTCACCGGCGAGAAACGATAGAAGCAGCAGATCGGATTCTTGTTTTGAGTCGTGGAAAGTTGTCTGAGGTTGCCAGATCGGAGGGTTAGAATTGCTATACAATTGATTTAAGCAAGGCATTTGACCCGCCCCTTGTTCCTTATTCGCCTCTGTGAGACTCCCTGCGGTCTCTGTAGACAGATCACGCCATCGGGACCTTGAGCCTTCATCCCCCGCCCCTCTGATGGATCAGATCGCAATTTCCAGCGAGTTACAACAAAGGTGGTCCTGGGAAGGCTGGCATCTCAGGCCGGCGCACGCGGCATAAACGGATAGCGCTAGACGGCTGGCCTCTTTCTGCTGCCGCCTGATACCCCAGCCTTCGCTGGGGTGACGGAGTTGGGTGGGAAGGGGACAGTCGGCTATCTTTCGAGGAACGCGCTTAGCTGTCGTTCCCGATCCCTTCATATTTTATGCCATCCGGCAGGGCTGTCATCGCCTTTAAGCGTCCGTCTCCGAGATAGATCAGATAGCAATTACCGGCGAAAGACACTCTTCTGGCTATTTCGCTACTGGGACATGCGAGTGCGAGGCGATCAATTTCCACTTTGGACCAGCTATAATTGAGCCTGCCATCCTTAATTTTGATGCCCTTAATTTCCTGAATCCAGTGCGCTTGAGCAAACGGCATTGCTCGACCAGCCCTGATGGGAAATGGCGCGGACCAATAATCATAGTCCTGATGAAGATATTGAACAGAGATGGGCCTTGAAGCGTGATTATCTACAATGGTCGGCCAAGCATCACATGCCGGCAGAAGCAAGAGTGTTGCAATCGCTAGGAATGTCCGCATTCGATAAATCTATGGCGTTCCGTTTGCGGCCGCAAGTGGTCGAATTCCGACAATTTCCACATCCGTCACCCTGACGAAAGTCAGAACCCATTCTGGGCTACGGCGGATGGGGAGCGCTGAAGCGATCCCGGATCAAGCCTGTCCTGAGCCTGTCGAAGGGGCCGGGATGACGAAGAGGGAAATAGCCACTTCCAGTCGCGTCCAGGCCGCCCGGATATAGCCTCGCGGCCCGAGGCCGGGCCTCCCCATGGGGAGGCCCGGCACGTCTCAATGGCTGTCGTTGCGCAGGTCCTTGCCGGCCTGCTCCAGCGAGGCGCCGACATCCTGCTTGGCTTCCTTGCCCTCGCGCTTGGCGTCGTCGGCCGCCCGGTCGGTCGCGGCGCCGATCCGGTCCGCGCCATTGTCGATCGCGGCGCCCGCGCGGTCGAGGCCGTTGTCGATCTTGGCGCCGGCATCGTCGACGGCGTTGCTGACGTCATTGCCGATCGCGGAGCCGGCATTTTCCAGATTGTCCGACGCCTTTTCCGAGCAGGCGGACAGGCTCAGGCCCAGGGCGGACAGGGCCGTGATGGCCAGAAGGGGTGCGCGCATGATGTCTCCTCATTGCGTTGGCAAGGCTTGGGCAGCGCCGCATCATATCTGACGCGGCGCTGCCAAATTCCTTGTTGTCGCATCGTTTCAAGCGGAAAACCGGTTCCCACTTTTCCGCACGACGCTCCTAAAAGCGCGGCAGCGGCCATAAGGTTGCGTGGTTTCGCGATCAGCCGCCGCTGAGGCCGAACACCATCGACCGGTCGGCATCGGGGATCAGACCCTCCATCACCCGCCAGAAACCGGTGACGGAACCCTGTCCGGCCTGGGCATAGGCGGCCGCCATCTTCTCGCGCAGCGCGCGGAAAAGCTCGGCCTCCAGCGCGCGGCCGGCGGGGCTGAGGCGCAGCAGTTTCTGCCGCCGGTCGCTGCTGCCGGGCCGGGTCTCGATATAGCCGCGCTCGATCAGGTCATTGAGCACCCGGCCGAGCGATTGCTTGGTGATCGCCAGCAGGCGCAACAGATCCTTCACCGTCAGGTCAGGCTGGCGCGAGATGAAATAAAGGGCGCGGTGATGGGCGCGGCCCAGGCCCTGCGCCGCCAGCCCCTCGTCGATCGAGCGGGTGAGCGCGGAATAGCCGAAATAGAGCATCTCGATGCCGCGCCGGATTTCGTCCTCGCGCAGGAACAGCGGCGAGGCCGGTGCGATCTGGCTGGGCGAGGGGGCTTGGACGGACATCGGCGCGGGTTTCCGGCTGGAGGGGAGGGGGCGTGGCGTTGATCCCTAAGATGGGTTGGGCGGGAAGGAAAGGGAAAGGCGAAGTCCATCGTCAGGAGGGCTTTTCTTTCGTGCATCAGCCGCTATATGGCGGTCCCGCGCTGACTTGGATCGGCGCATTGCTGGGGCGTCGCCAAGCGGTAAGGCAGCGGCTTTTGATGCCGCCATGCGCAGGTTCGAATCCTGCCGCCCCAGCCATAATTTTCGGTATCCGACGCCGCGTCGCTTTCCTTGCTTCCGGTTTCCGTTTCGGCATCTTCCGTCGGTATGCCTTGGGCGTCGAGCCGGCAGCGGGACTGCCGATACCCATTCCGCGTCTTGGCGAAGCCCGATGTTTCGACTAGGGCATCATCGATGCGCCGGTTCATGCTGGCGCATTGCATAACTGACGCCGGTGTTCCGCAAGGAACTTAATCGGGAATGCGGTGCGGGGGCCTGGCCCCTTATTCCGTGGCTGTCCCTGCAACTGTAAGCGGATAGCGCGATGCACGAGCCCATGAGGGCAGCCACTGGACAGGGCGTCCGGGAAGGCGTGCATCCCGCAACGACCCGCGAGCCAGGAGACCTGCCGGCGTTTCGGTCGCTCTTGTCCTGACCCAGGGATTGGTCATGGCACGGTCTCTCTTCCGTCTGGGCGGCGAAGCGTGTGGCTGGGGCTGCACGGCCGCGTGGTGTCGGGCGCCTGTCGCGCCTGCCTGCCGCCTCGCGCCGACCGGCGATGCCGGCAAGCCCCGCCTGGTTGCGTCCCGGCGCGCGGAGGATTTGCCTGTGAGCCAGACCGGCGCGGGCAGGGATAGGGCGACCGCGAACCATGCGGTAGCCCACGGGCCGGCCGTTCGGGGCTGGTGTCCCGATGCCTGGCGCCCGATGTCGGCGGGCGACGGGCTGATCGTGCGCGTGAAGCCGCGCCTTAGCCGTCTTTCGGCCGACGATATGGCGGCGCTGGGCGAAGCGGCGATCGCCCATGGCAACGGCCTGATCGACATGACCCGGCGCGCGAACCTCCAGATCCGCGGCGTGCGCGACGAAAGCTGGCGCCCCTTGCTCGACCGGCTGCTCGACCTTGGCCTGGTGGACCGCGATGCCCGGCGCGAGGGCGCGCGCATGATGATGGTCGCGCCGGACTGGCGCGAAGGCGACGACAGCCATCGCATCGCCAGTCAGTTGCTCGATCGCCTGGACGAACTACCGGACTTGCCGGGCAAGATGGGCTTCGTGATCGATGCCGGCGCCGCGCCGCTCCTGCCCGGCGAAGCGGGGGATTTTCGCATCGAACGGGCGCGCGATGGCGGCCTGATCTTACGTGCGGAGGGGCGGGCACAAGGCGTGCCGGTGGATAGCGGCGGCGAAGTGGATGAGCTGCTCGCGCTCGCCCGATGGTTCGTGGAGAGCGACGGCGCGCGCGCGGGGCGCATGGCCCGGCATGATGCGCCCCTGCCGGATTGGGCAACGGGCACGACAGAGGCGGCGTCGCCACGCCCGCGACTGGTCCCCGGCGCATGGGATGGCGGCATGGCCTATGGTCTTCCCTTCGGCCGGATCGACGCGCGGCATCTTCTCGACGCGCCGGCCATGCGGCTGACCCCGTGGCGCATGCTACTGGCCGAAGGGCAGCTGCCCGGTCTGTGCGCCGACGCTGCCGCCCCGACGAACCATCTCGACACCTGCCCTGGCGCGCCTGCCTGTCCGCAGGCGAGCGTGGAGACGCGCAGCCTCGCCCGCCAGTTGGCCCCACATGTGGCGGGCCGCCTTCATGTCTCCGGCTGCGCCAAGGGCTGTGCCTGTTCGATGCCGGCCGACATCGTGCTGACGGGGCGGGACAGGCGCTATGACCTTGCCTTCCATGCCCGCGCAGGATCGGCGCCCGACCGTCCTGACCTCACCGCCACCGACCTTCTTGCCCATTTCGGAGCCTGTTGATGCCCCATGATTATGAGAGGGATGGCGCGGCAATCTATCGCCAGTCCTTCGCCACCATCCGCGCCGAAGCCGACCTCGGGCGCTTTGCTGCCGAGGAGGAGCCGGTCGCCGTGCGCATGATTCATGCCGCGGGCATGGTGGACCTGGCGGCCCATATCCGCTTTTCGCCGGGCTTTGCAGCGGCGGCGCGGCAGGCCCTGGCCACAGGGGCACCGGTGCTGTGCGATGCGCGCATGGTGTCGGAAGGGGTCACGCGCGCGCGCCTGCCCGCCGACAATGCCGTGCTCTGCACCCTGCACGACACCGCCGTGCCGGACATGGCGCGGGCGATGGGCAATACCCGGTCCGCCGCCGCGCTGGAACTGTGGCGGCCGCATCTTGCCGGGGCACTGGTTGCCATCGGCAATGCGCCCACGGCGCTGTTCCACCTGCTCGACATGCTGGAAGATCCGGCCTGTCCGCGTCCCGCAGCGATCATCGGCTGCCCGGTCGGCTTCGTCGGCGCGGCGGAATCCAAGGCGGCACTGTGGGCGGCGCAGCCGGTCCCCTGCTGCGTCGTCGACGGGCGGCTTGGCGGCAGCGCGATCACGGTCGCGGCGATCAATGCGCTGGCGAGCCGCGCGGAATGAGCGGCACCGTCTATGGCGTGGGCCTTGGCCCCGGCGCGCAGGACTTGCTGAGCGTGCGCGCGGACCGGCTGGTGCGGGGGGGACGGCATGTCGCCTATTTCCGCAAGGCCGGCCGACCGGGACAGGCGCGCCGCATCGCGCAGGGCATGCTGCGGGACGATGCGATCGAACTGGCGATGGAATATCCGGTGACGACCGAAATTCCGCTCACCGATCCGCGCTATAACGACTGCCTTGCCGCCTTCTATGCCGACTGCACCGGCCGGCTGCTGGCGATCGCGGAGGCGGGGGAGGATGTGGTCGTCTTGTGCGAGGGCGACCCCTTTTTCTACGGCTCCTTCATGCATCTGCACAGCCGGTTGGCGGGGCTGGTCCCGGTCGAAGTGGTCCCCGGAATCATGGGCATGTCGGGCGCCTGGAATGCGACCGGCCTGCCCATCACCTGGGGGGACGATGTGCTGACCGTCGCGATGGCGACGCTGCCGGAAGAGGAACTGGTCCGCCGCATCCGCGATACCGATGCGCTGGTGGTGATGAAGATCGGCCGGCACCTCGCCAAGCTGCGCCGTGCGGTGGCGGCGGCCGGGCGCAGCGATGAAGCATGGCTGGTCGAACATGCCGCCATGCCGGAACAGCGCGTGACCCGGCTGGCCGATGTCGACAGGGTCACGCCCTATTTCTCGATCCTGCTGATCCACGGACAGGGGCGCCGGCCATGAGTTTCGCGGCGGGAGAGGGGGGCTGGATCGCGATCGCGGGGCTCGGGCCGGGGGACGAAGCGCTGGTGACGCCGGAGGTCGACGCCGCGCTGGCTGCCGCGACCGATGTGGTGGGCTATATCCCCTATGTCGCGCGGGTCGCGCCGCGTGCGGGGCTGATGTTGCATCCTTCGGACAATCGGGTGGAACTGGATCGGGCGGCCCATGCGCTGGAGCTGGCGGCGCAGGGGCGGCGGGTCGTCGTCGTCTCCTCGGGCGATCCGGGCGTCTTTGCCATGGCATCCGCCCTGTTCGAGGCGCTGGAGGCCGGACCCGCTCCCTGGCGCGACATCGACATTCGCGTGCTGCCCGGCATCACCGCGATGCTGGCCGCCGCGGCGCGTGCGGGCGCGCCGCTCGGCCATGATTTCTGTGCGATCAACCTGTCGGACAATCTCAAGCCCTGGGCCCTGATCGAAAAGCGGCTGCGGCTGGCGGTGGAGGCGGATTTCGCCATGGCCTTCTACAATCCCCGGTCGGCGTCGCGGCCGGAAGGGTTCGTGCGCACGCTGGCGCTGTTGCGGGAGCTTTGTGGCGACGCGCGCCCGATCCTCTTCGCCCGCGCCGTGACCACCGCGCAGGAGACATTGCATATCGTGCCGCTGGGGCAGGCACGCGCGGACATGGCGGACATGCGCACCATGGTGATCGTCGGGTCGAGCCGGACCCGCATCATCGAGCGGGCGCGCGGGCCGATCCTCTATACGCCGCGCGGCATCCCCGACGAGGCGGCGGGATGAGCGATCCAGTCGAGCACATCCTCGGGCCGGTGGAACTCCTGCCGCTCGGGCAGCGGCGGCCGGTCGATCATCAGCACGCGCAGGCCCAGCGCGCGCGCGGCGTTCAGCTTGGCGGCTGCGCCCGTGCCACCGGCATTCTTGGCGACGATCAGGTCGATGCGATGGTCCCGCAGCAAGCTGGTGTCGTTCGCCACCGTGAACGGGCCGCGATCCACGATCAGGGCATGATCGGGCAGGGGCGGCACTGCGTCCGGCGCATCCACGAAGCGCAGCAGATAATGATGCTGGGGCTGGGCGGCGAAGTCCTCCACATGCATGCGCCCCAGGGCCAGCATGATCCGCTGAGGCGGGCCGTCGAGCGCGGCCACAGCCGCTGCCATGTCCGGCACCGTGGTCCAGCGATCGCCGGCGACCGGCGTCCAGGGCGCACGGGTCAGTGCGGCATGGGCGATCCCCGCCCCATGCGCAGCCGCCACCGCATGGGCGCTCATCGTCGCGGCAAAGGGATGGGTGGCGTCGACCAGATGGGTGATGCCTTCCGCGCGCAGATGCGCGACCAGTCCCGCCACCCCGCCAAAGCCGCCGACCCGCACGGGCAGGGGTTGTGCCCGCGGGCTGGCCGTGCGTCCGGCATAGCTGAAGGTCGCGCGGATGCCGCGCGCCGCCAGCAAGGCCGCCAGCGCGCTTGCCTCCGTCGTGCCGCCCAGCAGCAGGATATTGGGCATGGATGACATGAATTCTCCCCCCTGGTTGACGATCGTCGGCATCGGCGAGGACGGGATGGACGGCCTGTCTGCGGCAAGCCGCGCGGCACTGGCGGCGGCGGACCTGGTCATGGGGCCGGCCCGGCACCTTGCGCTGCTGGGCGGGATTAGCGCGCCGACGGTCGAATGGCCAGTGCCCTTCGCGGACGGGATTGCGCGGCTGCTGGCGCATCGTGGCCGGCCGGTGGTGGTAGTGGCGTCGGGTGACCCCTTCTGGTTCGGCGCGGGCAGCAGCATCGCGCGCCATCTGGCGGCCCATGAATGGTGCGCGCATCCCGCGCCCTCCACCTTCGGGCTGGCGGCGGCGCGGCTGGGCTGGGCGATACAGGATGTCGCGTGCCTGGGCCTGCATGCCGCGCCGCTGGAAAGGCTGCGTCCGCACCTTGCGCCGGGCGCGCGGGCGCTGGTGCTGCTGCGCGACGGGGCGGCGGTGGCGGGGCTTGGCGCCTGGTTGTCGGCCAGGGGATTTGGCGCGTCGCGCCTCCATGTGCTGGAAAGCCTCGGCGGCCCGCGCGAACGGATCCGGTCGATCGAGGCCGAGGCGACGATACCGGCCGACATCGCCCATCCCGTGGCGGTCGGGCTGGAGGTCGCCGGTGACGGTCCCGTCCTGACCGTCGCCAGCGGTCGTCCCGACGCGCTGTTCGACCATGACGGACAGATCACCAAGGCGCCGGTGCGCGCCCTGACCCTGTCGGCGCTGGCGCCCCGGCCGGGGGACTATCTGTGGGACATCGGCGCCGGGTCGGGGTCGATCGCGATTGAATGGCTGCTGGCCCATCCCGCCAATCGCGCCTGCGCGGTGGAGGCCGATCCGGTCCGTGCGGATCGCGCCCGCGCCAATGCCCGTGCGCTGGGCGTGGATCGGCTGGAGCTGATGATCGGTCGCGCGCCGGACGTGCTGCCTGATGGTCCGATGCCGCAGGCGGTCTTCATCGGTGGTGGTCTGTCGCAGGCGCTGCTGGAACGGCTGGAGGCGCTGCTGCCACCCGGCACGCGGCTGGTCGCCAATGCGGTGACATTGGAGTCGGAGGCGCTGCTGGCGCTCTGGCACGGGCGGCGGGGCGGCAGCCTGCTGCGCATCGAACTGGCCGACGCCGCGCCGCTCGGCAATCGCCATGGCTGGCGGTCGCGCTATCCGGTGGTGCAGTGGAGCGTCACGCTATGATCGTCGCGGGCTTCGGTTTCCGTGCCGGCGCGACCACCGCCTCCCTGCGCGCGGCGCTGGCGGCGGCCGGCGGCGGACGGGATGTCACCCATCTCGCCACGCTGGCGGACAAGGCCGAGGGACTGGCGGAACTCGCCGCGCAACTGGCGCTGCCGCTCATCGCCATTGCGGCGGATCGCCTCGCATCCCTGCCCACCATCACCCGGTCGCCGGCCTCGCTGGCCGTGCGCGGCACCGGCAGCGTCGCCGAGGCCTGTGCCCTGGCCGGCGCGGGGGAAGGCGCCCGCCTGCGCGCAGCCCGCAGCCTTTCCCCCGATCGCATGGCGACCTGCGCCATCGCTCAAGGAGCATCATCATGACCGTCCATTTCATCGGCGCCGGCCCTGGCGCGCCCGACCTGCTGACCCTGCGCGGCCGCGATCTGATCGCGGCCAGCCCGATATGCCTCTATGCCGGGTCGCTGGTCCCGGTAGAGGTGCTGGGCCATTGCCCGCCCGGCGCGCGCATCGTCAACACCGCGCCCATGGACCTGGACGCCATCATGGCGGAGATCACCGCCGCCCACGCCGCCGGGCAGGATGTGGCGCGGCTCCATTCCGGCGACCTGTCGGTCTGGTCGGCCATGGGCGAGCAGATCCGCCGCCTCCGGGCGCTCGACATCCCCTTCACCGTGACCCCCGGCGTGCCGGCCTTCGCTGCGGCGGCCGCGGCGCTGGAGGTGGAGCTGACGCTGCCTGAACTGGCCCAGTCGCTCGTCCTGACGCGCACGCCGGGGCGGGCCAGCACCATGCCGCCGGCCGAGAGCCTGACCAATTTCGCGGTGACGGGCGCGACCCTGGCCATCCATCTGTCGATCCACAATCTGGCGCAGGTGGTGGCCGATCTCAGCCCTGCCTATGGCGCGGCCTGCCCGGTCGCGGTGGTGTGGCGGGCAAGCTGGCCCGACCAGCGGATCGTGCGGGCGACCCTCTCGTCGATCGAGGCGGCGGTCGCGGGCAGCATGGAGCGCACCGCCATCATCCTCGTCGGCCCGGCGCTGGACGCGGCGGATTTTGCCGAAAGCAGCCTCTACGCGCAGGGCTATGACCGGCGTTTCCGGCCGCAGCAAGCCGGATCGCGCTATGCCGGGTCATTCGAGTGACGGTGCCGGGCCTGCTCGTTTCGGCGCCCGCATCGGGCACCGGCAAGACGACCGTCACGCTCGGCCTGCTCCGCGCGCTGCGCGACGCGGGCGTGACGGTGCAGCCGCTTAAATGCGGGCCGGACTATATCGACCCGGCCTTCCATCGCGCCGCCTGTGGCCGGCCGTCCTTCAACCTGGACAGTTGGGCGATGGACGGCGCGCTGCTGGACCGGGTGGCGGCCGAGGCCGGCGATGCCGACATGATCGTTGCCGAAGGGGCGATGGGCCTGTTCGACGGGGTGGCGGGTCGGGGTGCGGCCGGCCATGGCACCGCCGCCGACGTGGCGCGCCGCATGGGCTGGCCGGTGCTGCTGGTGCTCGACATATCCGGACAGGCGCAATCCTGTGCGGCCACGGCGCTCGGCTTTGCCCGTTTCGATCCCGATGTGACGATTGCGGGCGTCATCCTCAATCGCGTGGCGAGCCCGCGCCATGAACGGCTGGCGCGGGCAGGGCTGGCGGCGGCGGGCATTGCGGTGTTCGGCGCCTTGCCCCGGCACGCGGACCTCAGCCTGCCCGAGCGGCATCTGGGGCTGGTGCAGGCCGGCGAGCAGGAGGGGCTCGATCAGGCGCTGGAGCGCCATGGCGCACTCATGCGGGAGCGGGTCGATCTCGCCGCGGTTCGGGACGCGGCCCGCTCGGACGGCGTCACGGCCCGCGGGCGTCTGCCCGATCCCCCGGCGCAACGGATCGCGGTGGCGCAGGACGTGGCTTTCTCCTTCCTCTACCCGCATCTCCTCGAAGGCTGGCGACAGGCCGGGGCGCAGATCATGCCCTTCTCGCCGCTGGCCGATGAGGCGCCAGCGGCGGATGCCGACCTGATCTGGCTGCCCGGCGGTTATCCCGAACTGCACGCCGGGACCATCGCCGCCGCGCAGCACTTTCTGACGGGCGTGCGCCGCCATGCTCAGGATCGACCGGTCCATGGCGAATGCGGCGGCTATATGGTGCTGGGCGAGGCGCTGATCGACCGGGACGGCACCGTCCATCGCATGGCCGGACTGCTCCGCCTTGTCACCAGCCATGCGGATCGCCGCCTGCATCTGGGCTATCGGCGGGCGCAGCTTCTGGCGCCTGTCGCGGGGCTGTGCGCCGGCACCATGCTGCGCGGCCATGAATTCCATTATTCGACCATCCTGGGCCAAGATGACGCGCCGCTGATGCGGGTGACCGACGCCGATGGTGCTGCGGTCGCGGAAACCGGCTCGCGGCGCGGCTGGGTCAGCGGTTCCTTCTTCCACATGATCGCGAGCGCATGATGATCGAGCTGCACCTCATCGGCATCGGCACCGGCAATCCCGATCATCTGACGGCCCAGGCGGTGCGGGCGATGAACAGCGCCGACCTCATCCTGCTGCCGCGCAAGGGCAGCGCCAAGTCCGACCTTGTCGACCTGCGCCGCACCATCTGCGCGGCCGTGCTGACGCGGGCGGTGCGCGTGGTGGAGTTCGACCTCCCCGTGCGCGATGCGCGCGGCGACTATATGGGCGGCGTACAGGACTGGCACGATGCCATCACCCAGGCCTGGGCCGGACAGATCGCGCGCCACCTGCCCGATGGCGGCCGCCTTGCCCTGCTGGTCTGGGGCGACCCCTCCCTTTATGACAGCAGCCTGCGGATCGCCGACCGGCTGGCGCAGAGGGGGCTGGCGATCCGGGTAAGCGTCGTGCCGGGCATCACCAGCCTGCAGGCGCTGACTGCGGCTCATGCCATCCCGCTCAATCGGCTGGGCGCGCCGGTGGTCATCACGACCGGGCGCCGGCTGCGCGACGATGGTTGGCCGGCCGGCGGCGACAGCGTCGCCGTGATGCTGGATCAGGGCTGCGCCTTCGATGCGCTCGATCCCGCCGGCATCCATATCTGGTGGGGGGCCTATCTCGGCATGGAGCATCAACTCCTGATCGAAGGGCCGCTGGCGGTCGTGCGGGACAGGATCGCGGGGCTCCGCGCGCAGGAACGGGCCCGGCATGGCTGGATCATGGACATCTATCTGATGCGCAGGGGGGCATGATCCGGCGGCGGCGCGATGCGCGAAAGCGGGCCGGTGCTGCTAAATTCCGCGCTCCCCGCTTGTCGAAAGGGGCTGGTTTTCAGCGCCATCCGGCAATAATTTGCCCCGCAATTGCCGGGAGATGATTGCCTTGCCAGAGTTGAGCGTCGCCAGGAAGCGGGTGCGCCATGCAGAGCCGCCGATGGTGCGGCTCGTCCGCGCGGCAGAGGCGCTTTTTGCGGCGCGCGGCATCGATGCCGTGTCGATGCGCGAGATTGCCACGGCCGCCCGCTGTGGCGACACCAATGCCGTCACCTATTATTTCGGGTCGAAGGATGGGCTGCTCGCCGCCGTCTTCGGCGCCCGTGTGGAGCAGATGGATCCGGTGCGCGGACGGATGCTGGCGCAGGCGCAAGCGAGTGGCCATCTGCGCGATCCGATGGCATTGCTGGGCATATTGCTGTTGCCGCAGCTCGACCTGAAGGATGAGGCCGGATCCCATCCCTATGCCCATTTCCTGCTGCATTTCGCGACCCAATATTGGTCGCTGACCTCCAGCCTGTTCGCGGCGGTCGAGGACAGGGCACAGAACCTGTTCCGGGTGATCGGCCATCTGCGCGCGCTGATGGAGGGGGTGCATCCCGACGTCGCGCGCAACCGCATCCTGCTGTGCAACATGATGCTGCAGAGCCTGCTGGTCCGCTGGGACCATATGCCGCCCGAGGATCGCACCGTGCCGCTGGAGGCGCATGTCCGCGACGTGATGATGAGCGCGCGCGCCAGCCTGCTGGCCCCGCCGGGGGAACCGGGCCTGCCGGTGTCGGTGGAGGCCTGGCTGGCGCGCTATTGCTAGAGCATTTTGAAGTCAGCTGGCACAGCTGACGGCTCGCAAAATGCGGAAAGCAAAGGGCCCCTAGGGCAGGCTGATATCCACCTGCTCAATCGTCCCGGTGAAGTGGCTGCTGACCACATCATAGGCAGGATCGACCGGGCTGATACTGTCCTGGCCGACCTCGAAATCCTCGGTATGCGACACGACGAGCGCGAAGGTGCGGTCGATTCGGCCGCGCGCGACCTCCTTTCCATCCACCAGCAGCGTGGCGGTGGCGCCGCTGGTCGGCGCTTCCCGGTCCATGACAAAGCGCAGGCCGATATCGTGCCGTCCCGCAGTCAGGGGCGCGGTGCCGGCAATCCGGCTCATATGGGCGGGGGTCAGATTATAGGTGAAGCTGGGTTGCCCCTTGTCCATGAACAGGCTGTAGCCGCCGAAACGGCCGCCATGCACGGCGATGACGCCCTGGCCGCCATCGGCCGGCACGCTCACCTGCGCCCGGATGGTGAAGGAATGGCCGACCAGACCGGGCGCTGCGCTCTCCGGAATGGGACCGACCGGGCCATGATAGGTGAACAGAACACGCCCGGCATTATGGTCGGGGCGCCCCTTCTGCCCGCCTTCGCTGCCATGGATCGGCAGGATGCCGGCGGTCGCCGCTTCGGCCCAGAACAGATCCTTGAGCGCTGCAAGTTTTTGCGGATTGGCGGCGGCCAGGTCATGCGCTTCGCTGAAGTCCGAACGGGTATCATATAGCTGCCAGACGCGCTGGTCGATCGGCACGGGCGGCGGCGGCGTGCGTTCCCACGGCGTCACCATCGGCGCCGTCGCGGCCACCCAGCCATCCTTGTAGACGCTCAGATTCTGCGCCATCGCGAACACCTGGGTCGTGCGGTGCGAGGGGGCGTCCTTGGCGGCGAAGCTGTAACCCATGCTGATCCCGGTGATGGGCTTTTGCGGTATGCCGTCCAGTATCTCGGGCGCCTTGACCCCGGCGGCCTCCAGCACGGTCGGCATGATGTCGCTGACATGGTGGAACTGGCTGCGCAGCCCGCCCGGATCCTGGATATGGCGCGGCCAGGACATCACCATGCCATTGCGGGTGCCGCCGAAATGAGAGCCATAGCGCTTGGCCCAGGGGAAGGGAGCGTTGAGCGCCCAGCCCCATCCGCCGGGGATCAGATTATAGGCGTTGCGCGTGCCGATATCGTCGATATGGGCAAGGGCATAATCGGGATTTTCCTTCACCCCGCTCAGCGCCGACTGCTCGAACAGCTTGCCGTCGAAACTGCCTTCCGCGCTCGCGCCATTGTCACCCTGGATATAGATGATCAGCGTGTTGTCGATCTCGCCATTGTCGCGCAGCCGCTGGATGACGCGGCCGATCTGCGCGTCGGCATAAGCGAGGGAGGCGGCATAGGCCTCCATGTAGCGGGCATAGAGACGCTTCTGGTCTGCGGTCAGGCTGTCCCAGCGCGGCAATGTGTCGGGCCGGGGCGCATCGTCCGCCCCCTGCGGGATCACGCCCAGCCGCTTCTGCCGGGCGACCGTTTCCGCCCGCATCGCGTCCCAGCCGGCATCGAATTTGCCGCGAAAGCGTGCCATCCAGTCGGCGGGCGGCTGGTTGGGGGCATGGGCGGTGCCGGTCGCATAATAGAGGAGAAAGGGCTTGTCCGGGGCGGCTGCATGCTGCTCGTCGATCCAGCGGATAGCATGATCGGCCAGGTCATGTTCCAGATGATAGGCGGGATCGGCTGGTGCCTGCACATGCGCGGTATTTTCGACCAGATTGGGTTCGGCCATGCTGCTGTCGGCGCCCAGGAAGCCGTAGAAATATTCGAAACCCAGGCCCGTGGGCCAGCGATCGAATGGTCCGGCGCGGCTCATTTCCCATTCCGGGGTGACATGCCCCTTGCCGATCATCGCTGTATTATAGCCATTTTCCTTCAGGATCTGGGCCATGGTGCCGGCCCTTTTGGGGATCACGCTGTTATAGCCATCATAGCCGGTCGCCCAGTTGGCGACATAGCCCATGCCCACCGCCTGCGGATCGCGCCCGGTCAGCAGCGAGGCGCGGGTCGGCGAACAGATGGCGGTGGTGTTGAACTGGTTATAACGCAGCCCGGCTTGCGCGAGCGCGTCGAAGGTTGGCGTCGGAATCGGGCCGCCAAAGGTGCTGCTGGCGCCAAAGCCGACATCGTCGGTCATGACGATCAGGATGTTGGGAGCCCCCTTGGCGGCGCGGACTGGCTGAGGCCAACTGGGCGGCGAGGATTCCGCCGGCGTGCGGCCGTAGATTTTCGCGGCCGAAGCATCGGAGGTCTGGGCGACGGCAGGCGCTGAGAGCGCCATGAGCAGCGCGAGGGAGGATGTCGCGCTCAAGACCCTGCCGCATGGGCGACGGACGGGGCGGACTGAAACATGGGGCAAAGCGACCTCCTTGGACAAAAAAGAGACGCCGGTTGCATTGGCAGCCGGCGCCCAGGGAGAGAGATACGGCGGCACCAGGCCGCCGTCCGGCTTTCAGAACTTGAAGCGGATGCCGCCCGTGAAGGCGCGGCCTACCGTGTCGTAAAGCGCGAAATTGGTGGCGATGTTGACGCCCGGAATGGTGCCGGGGATCAACGGCGGATCCTTGTCGAACAGATTGTTGACAGTGCCGAAGAATTCGACATGGCCGTTGGCCACCGGCAAGCGGTAGCTGAGCGTCATGTCGGTATAGCCGACCGCGCCGATCGTCTGGCCAAGGCCGTTTTCCAGGCCGCCGGGGATGCCCAGCTTCACCTTGCCGATCAACTGCTGGTTGAGGAAGACGCCGACCCGGCCAATCTCATAATTGACGCTGAGCGTGCCACGCCAGCGCGGGCGGCCTTCCGGTGTGCTGCTGATCGTGCTGATCCCGGCATATTCCAGTACCGGCGCGGTCGATGACTGTTGGGTCTGATAGGTGTCGAGATAGCTGGCATAGAGGCGCAGGCCCAGATTGCCGCCCGCCAGTTCGGTCCGGTAGGACGCGTCGAAATCTATGCCGCTGGTTTCCAGGAAGGCGATATTGGCGGGCGCCACCCGGATCTGGCTGGGGAAGGATGTCGGCGTGTCGCGGGTGACGAGCGCACATTCGGGCGCGGTGCCGCCGCTCTGGCTGCAATTGTTGACGATCTGGGTCAGGCTCAACGTGCCGATCGCATCCTTGATCTTGATCCGGTAATAATCGACCGACAGGCTGAGCCCCGGCAGGAAGGACGGCGTGATGACCGCGCCAAAGGTCAGCGTATCGGCCTTTTCCGGTTTCAGATCGGGGTTGCCGCCCGTCACCTGCGGCACATTGGCGGTGATGCCGCTGACCGGATCGACCAGCAGGCTGATCGCGCTCTGATCGCCGGCAAACAGCTCGAACAGATTGGGCGCGCGGATATCGCGCGAGACCGACCCGCGCAGCAGCAGGTCGCTGATCGGTTTCCAGGTGGCGCCCAGCTTCCATGTCTTGACTGATCCCGACGTGCTGTAATCGGTATAGCGGCCGGCGGCGTTCAGGCTCAGTTCCTGCGCAAAGGGCTGGTCCTTGAGCAGCGGCACCGCCAGTTCGCCGAACACTTCCTTGACGCTCAGGTCGCCCGACGCCTCGCCGACATTGGTCAGCCAATAATGATAAACCGACGAAGGCACGCCGCGCAGGCCGGCGAAATAGGCGCTGCGTTCGGCCGTCGTGTCGAGATCGGCGGGGTTGGCATTGCTGGTCAGGCGCAGGCTCTGGCGGCGATATTCCGCACCCAGCGCGACGTCGACCGGACCGGCGGGCAGGTCGAACAGGGCGCCCTGGATGCTGGCCGACATGGCGTTCTGCCAGATGCGGGCGCGGTAACGCGACGTACCCACGACATAGTCATAGCCAGGCTGGCTGGCATAGGCGTCGCCGGTGGCTAGCAGATTGAAGGGCTGGCAATTGGCATAGCGGGCCGCGATCGTCGGATCGGCGCTCAGGCTGGCCCGGCAGACGGTCTGGCCGCTGCCATTGCGCACGGCATCGGTCGCGGCATAGAAATGCTGCCAATTCCAGACGCCTTCCTGTGCGACCGAGAAATTGGAGTCGCCATGGTTGAAGGCGACATTCCATTTCCATTTGTCCGCCAGCGTCCCTTCGAACCCGGCATTGACCATCCAGTAATCGGTGCGTTCCGTCGTGTGGGGCCGGGGTGAATTGGCGCCATAGCGGGCGAGCGTGATCGACTGGCTGGTCGGGGTGAAGGCGGCCTGAAGTTCGGCCGGCAGATAGGGATTGCCGCTGTAGAGCGTGGCGGCCGTCGGCGGCACCAGGCTGTTGGCGAGCGAGGTGTAAGACAGGTCGCTGCGCGAGAAGCTGCCCTGGACATAGCCGGTCACGTCCGGCGTGAAGTCCCAGCTCGCCCGGCCAAAGGCCTGATAGGTGTGCAGCGGGGCGACCGCCTGCGTGTCAGGCGAGATCGCATACCCGTCTCCCCCGACAAAATAGCCCGGCGATCCGGTTGCCGTGCCGTTGCTGAACGGCACCAGCGCGCCATTGGCGTCGAACCGGTAATTGGTGAACGGCCCCGACGTGATCTTGCCATATTCCGATGCAGCGCTCAGCGTCACGCCGGAGGCGATCATATAGGGATTGAGCGAGCCGCCCGGCGAGCAGGCGGTGGGATCGGCCGCAGCATTGGGATTGGTGCAGCCGACCGTGCTGCCGACATAGCTGTAGGCGCCGCGTCCCAGTTTGCGGTCGCTGCGCAGCATGCCGTTATTCTTGAAAGTCTCGGCGCTCAGCAACAAATGGCCGCGATCGCCACCGAAGTCGAAGCCGCCGGCGATGCCGAAGCGATAGCCCTGATTATCGCCGCGCTGCGACGTCGAGCCCTGGGCGACGCCGGTCAGGCCGGTAAATTTCTTGTCGAGCACGAAGTTCACCACGCCCGAGACCGCGTCGGAGCCATAGGCCGCCGAAGCGCCGCCGGTCACCACGTCCACCCGCTGGATCAGCAGGTTGGGGATGACATTGACATCGACCGTGCCGAGATAGGTGGTGGGCGCCACCCGCTGGCCATCGAACAGGATCAGCGTGCGCAACGGCCCGACGCCACGCAGGTTCAGCACATTGCCGTGCGCCGCGGTATTGGCGAAGTTCATCGAACTGCGCGACGGGCTGGACGAGTTCTGGAACTGCGGCAGCTTGTTGAGCGCGTCGGGAATGTTGGATGGGGTCGCCTTCACCAGCTCTTCGGTCGATGCGACGGTCACCGGCGTCGGCGCGGTATAGCCATCGCGCACGATGCGGGTTCCGGTGACGACGATATCCTGGGCTGATGCCTGTCCGCTCTGGGCGTCCGCCGGCGGCGCGGCCTCCTGGGCGGCGGCCGCGCTGGCCATCGTGAACAGGGCGGTACCCGTCAGGAATAATGAAGACGCTCGTCCTCGCATTGCACTTCTCCCCATCCTCTCGGTTTATTTTTATCCGATAGTGCAATTTTGATATTAACGCAGTTGATTGAAGTCAACGCAAATATGCGTTGAGGGTCATATTTTCGGATGGCGAGCGGTCTGGGCAGGGGGCGTGCGCATCACTGAGCCGCAACGCGGGGTTGCGACGACGAGGCTTTGATGGGCGAAGAGGGGTAAAAGGGGAGCGGCTTTGTGCCTGCGTGATGCAGCACAGCCGCATCCATTCGCGCGCGCCGGGATGCAGCACCTGCACCCCGGCGCGCGCTGCTTGTCAGAACGCGGTCTTCTCTTCCAGATGCCCTTCCACGTCAGCACGACTGATCCACAGGGTGCGGAACTTCTTGTCGGCCAGCAATTGCAACTGGTCGCTATTGTGCCAGGAACCGGGCTGGCTGCTATTGCCATAGCTCATCAGGCCGACGGCCTTCATCGGCGTGCCGAATTCGACCATGGAAACCCATGTCTCGCCATGGACGGGCGTGCGCTCGCCATTCTTCATCGGCCCCCAGGTGATGGTGCGAAACACGCCGGTATTGCCGAAGCCGCCATTGGCCGGCACGCTTACATCGCCGATATGAAAGCGCGAGACATCGCCGAACGGACGGTCGATCGCGCCGTATAGCTGCTTCGTCTTCGCCACCGCTTCCTTCAGCATGGCGACGGCCGCCGTCGGGTCTTTCAGGCCGCGTGGCGTTTCCAGCGGGTCGTCCAGAGTCCATTTGACGGCATAGTTGGACTGGTCGGTGAAATTCTTGGGCGCGAAGAGGCCGGCCCAGGTTTCGAACAGCAGCGCTGCGCGGCTGTCGGGTTCGAACCGATGGTCCCAGCCCTTGAGCAACGCCGTGGCCGCCTGCACCTCGGCATCGTTCGATCCGGCGGCTGCTGCCAGCAGGTCGGGCAACATCCGTTCCGCCATCAGCGAGGTGGTGGTCAGCTTGCGCGACACGAAATCGTCGAAGCTGATCTTGGGCGTCTGACTCATCAGCTTGACCGACATCTGTGCCCGCTGGCTCATCGGCCCGACCGGCGCGACATAGGCAGGGAAGCTCTTGGGATCGAGCGCACGGGGCCAGGTCGCCAGCCATGGCGGATCATTGGCGTTCTGGACGAAGCCGGTCGCCGGATCGAGCAGCTTGGGCATGTCGTCATAGCTGTGGACATCTTTCCACAGCGTCGCCGAGGTATCGCCCGGCACCGGCGCCGACCAATATTTGAGGTCGCCGCTCGCATGCTTGGGCAGCAGGCCGTTGTCGAGATAGAGGATATGGCCGGCGCGGTCGGCATAGATGATGTTGAACATCACCACCTGCATCTTGCGCAGCGCCTTTTCGAACGCGCCCCAGTCGCGCGCCTTGCCCATCTCCAGATATTGCTCCAGCACGCCGGGCCGGTCGAGGCCGGCGACCTTGAGCGCGACCGTCGTCTTGCCGTCAGGCAGGGTGAAGACCGGGCCATGGACCGTGCTCTTCTGTTCGAAGCTGACGCTCTTCAGCGTGCCGTCCGCCTGCTTGACCTTGTAGCTCTTCGTCACCGTATCGAACGGCAGCGTCTTGCCGTCGAAGCGATAGCCATCGCCTTCCAGCACCAGCTTGTAGCTCGTGAAACCCTGCATCGTGTTGACGGTGTTGGTGAAGCCAAGATCATTGTTGAAGCCGAAGCGCAACACCGGCAGGCCGACCTGTGTCGCGCCGTAGATGGCCAGGCCCGGCGCGGTGATCTGTGCCTCATAATAAGTAAGCTGGCTCGGCGCCCAGGGCAGATGCGGGTTGGCGAGCAGCATCGCCTTGCCGCTGGCCGAGCGCGAAGGCGCGACCGCCCAGGCGTTCGACCCGCCGGCCTCGTTGATCGACGGATCGGTCAGCACCTTCCGGTCGGATGCGATATAGCCGAAATTCATCAGCCGCTGGGCATGGGCGATGATGTCGACGCCCCGGAGCGGTAGCACGACCTTCACTTCCGGCGCGATTCTGTCGGGATGGGCGGCGGCATAGGCATTCACCCCGGCTGCAAAGGCTTCGAGATTCTTCTGCATTTGCGGCGTCTGCTGTCTGAACCACTGGGCGGAGCGGGCCGGCACGTCATTGGCGACCAGCCATTTGTCCTGGCTCTCATATTTCTCGCCCCAATATTCGGCAGCGCGAGCGCGGCTTTCGCCATACATGCGCAACAGCAGGTTGCCGTGGCTCTGGGCCTGGGCATAGCCAAAGCCGTAGAAGCCGCCTTCCTCGGTCTTTGCGTAGATATGGGGCACGCCGAAACTGTCCCACAATATTTCGCCGCCGCCCCAACGGGTGGAGGGGGCCGCTACCGAGGCGGTCATCGCGGAGGAAGCAGCCAGGGCCGCCAGCCAGATCGTCATATGGCGCATCGCCATCATTCTCCCGTCAGTGCAGAAAATGCGCCGCCCCGTGCGGAGCGGCGCCTTGGTCGGTGATGGATCAGAAACTCAGGCCGACGCGGCCATAATAGAAGCCGCCGCTGAACCCGATCGGCGAGGTGCCGGCATAGAGCCCCTGGCCCAGCGTGGCGCTGACGTCGCTGGCCCGGTTCTTGTCGGGATAGACGTTGAAGATATTGTTCGCGCCGATCGCGATGTTGACCAGTGGTGTGACCTGCCAGCTGGCCTCCAGGTCGGTGATCCACTGGGCACCATAGCTGCGATCATTCGGATAGGTGGTGACGCCATTGCTGGTGACGCCGTTCTGATAGGATTTGAAGCCGCCGAAGCGCGTCAGGCGCGACGACAGGGTGAAGTCGCCCATGGTGGCGAGGTTGCTGATCGACAGCTTGGTGCGCGGCAGATTGTTGGTCATATTGCTGCGACGCGCGCGATCGAACAGGACATAGTCGCTGCCCAGCGCGGCCAGTTCGGGCGGATTGTCGATGATGTGGGTGATCTTGGTCTTGTTGTAGTTGAAGCCCAGATTCCACTGCATGTTCACCGTGTCGAACAGGCCATGCTTGTAGGATGCGACGACGTCGATGCCGCGGGTGCGGGTATCGATCGCGTTGGTATAATATTGCGCCGTCAGCGTCCGCGCCTCCGCTTCGGGTACGCCGCTGGCGATCAGGATGTTGGAGATTGCCGTGCCGGTCAGTGTGCTGGTGATGGTGATGCGGTCATCCACGTCGATCTGATAGGCATCGATCGTCAGGTTGAAATTGGGCAGCGGGGTCAGCACCACGCCAGCGGAGATGTTGAACGATGTTTCGGGCTGGAGCGGTTTGGCGCCCAGCGCGATCGCGGCCGGATCGTCGACGGCCAGAGTCTTGATCTGCAGCAACTGGTTGGGAACACCGTTGACGGTGCGGAACTGGTTGGTGGTTTGGGTATAGATTTGCTGGGCGACGGCGGGCGCCCGGAAGCCGGTATTGGCGGCCGCGCGAAAGGCGATCCAGTCGGTCGCGGCATAGCGCCCATTGACCTTCCAGATCAGCGTGTTGCCGCTGCCATCGTCATAATGTTCGAAGCGTGCAGCGGCGCCGATCGTGATATCCTTGTTGGGATCCCACGCCACGTCGGCATACAGCGAAACATTGTCGCGGGACATATAGGCCGCGTCGCCCGGCTGGAAGCCGGCCGAGCTTTGCGCGCCCGGCGTCATGCCCGACACGATCGCCGGGCCTACGGCATAGCTGGCCTCATCCCCGGCGAATGTCTGGTAGCGTTCATGGCGCTGCTGCGCGCCGGCCGACACCTGCAGGTTGCCGCCACCCACATCATAGCCGCGGGTCACGTCGAGCGAGGTGACGAACTCCGATGATTTGAGCGTGCCGATATAGAATTCGGTGGGGCTGAGCGTGCCCAGCGAGGGGTTGAGCGTGCCTTCCGACGACTGGCGGGCGCGATTGCGGCCATAGCCGGTGGAAAAGTCCCAGTCCCAGCCCGCGACTTCGCCCTTCGCGCCGACGGTGAGTTCGAAATCCTCCTCGTCGATCATGATATGGGGGCGATAGCCGTTGGGGTAGATGCCCATGACATTGTTGATGTCCTTGGGGTAGCGATAGCTGTACCACAGGTCCGACCGCCGCTGGCTGTAGGTGCCGAAGGCGTAGAGTTCGACGCCGCCCAGATCATATCCGGCATTGAGCGCAGTATTGATGCTGCGGGAGGGCATGACGCCATAGCTGGTGGTGACGATGCGTTCGGTGCCGACTGCGGCTGCGTCGCGCGGATCGAGCTGTCCGTTCACCAGCGGATAGAGGCAGGTGGTGGTGGCCGTGACCGAACAGTCGGCGAGCGGCAGCGCACGGTTCGACATTTCCTGCTTCTTGAGGTTGAGCGAGAGGTTGGCGAAACCGTTCTCGCCCAGCTTCATCCCGAAATTGAGGTCGGCCTGATAGAGTTCGCCATCGGACCGGTCGAAATTCTGGCCGGCGGTGAAATTGGCGGAGCCGCCGCTGCTGTCATCCTTCAGGATGATGTTGATGACGCCGGCGATGGCGTCCGACCCATATTGAGCGGCGGCACCGTCACGCAGCACTTCGATATGATCGACCGCGGCGGTCGGGATCATGTCCAGATCGGCCGGGACCGAGCCGTTGTAGAGCGTCGACACCGCGTTGATGAGCGAGGTCTTGTGGCGACGCTTGCCGTTGACCAGGATCAGTGCCTGGTCGGGATTGAGACCGCGCAGGCCGCCGGTCGCGATGACGGTGGAGGTGGCGCCGCCCGCTCGCACCGGCAGGTTGAAGGATGGCACCAGCGTGTTGAGCGCCTGGAACACGCCCGCCTTGCCGGTGCGGGTCAGATCCGCGCCGGAAATAACGTCGATCGGCGTCGGGCTGTCGGTGACGGTGCGGGCCTGGCCGCGCGACCCGGTCACGACGATTGCCGGGCCGGGGGCTTCCTCGGCCGCGGCGGTGCTGGCCTGCGGTACGGTGCTGGCCTGCATCGCGAAGGGAAGGGCGGTGACGCCCAGGCTCGCGACTTCGACGGCGCGGCTCTTGTGGGCCTGGGCGCTCAGCGACAAGGCAATGACATTGTTGTTCGACAGCGTGATCTTCAGCCCCGATCCGGCGATCAGCCGCTGCAACGCGACATCGGGCGCCATCTTGCCGTTGACCGACTGGGCATGCAGGCCGGCGACCTGGTCATAGGGAAAGAGAAGCTGGATGCCAGACTGCTTGGCGAAGAGCGTCAGCGCCGTCTGCATTGACTGGGCCGGAATCTTGAATTTCGCCGGCTCCGCGGCTGCCGCCGACTGGGTGCTGAGGGCAACAACTGTTGCGACCGCGCACAGAGAAACGTTCCGAAAATTACGCGACATCATATCCCCCGTGAAATGATTGGGCTGCGAAATTATTTGCCCTTCGGTGGTGGATACGGAGGCCGATCGCGTTTCTGCTAACGACGCTTAAAAATATCTCATTTTTGTGACGAGGGGGCCTTCGCTATCGGTCTAGCACTGCCTCGACGCAGCGCCGGATCGGGCGCGCCGGAGGGGAGAATGATAAGCACAGGGGGACAAGCGTGGCTGTGGACGTGGACTCGATCAGGGCAAGGCTGGACTGGTTCAAGCAGGCCATCCTGCCCCATGAGGGCGCCTTGCGCTCCCGCCTGCGCCGGGTAGTGTCCCATCGCCAGGATGTGGACGACATCGTCGCCGAATGCATGACCCGCGCCTATGCTAATGGCGACATTCACCGCGCACAGAGCGGCAAGGCCTTCCTGTTCCAGATCGCGCGCAACCTGCTGATCGACGAGGCCCGGCGCGAGAAGATCGTGTCGCTCGAACTGGTCGCCGAACTCGATGTGCTCCAGACCGACAATTCGACCGAGGAAGCGCTGCACGCGCGCGATGAACTGCGCCATCTCCAGGCCATTCTCGACACGCTGCCGGCGCAATGCCGGCGGGCCTTCATCCTGCGCCGGGTCCATGAGAAATCGGTCAAGGAGATAGCAGAGGAGATGGAGCTATCCGTCTTTACAGTGGACAAGCATTTGACGCGCGCGGCTGTGAAGATAATGCAAGCCATCGGACAGTTTGAGGGTTCTGGATTTGGTTGGTCGCTACAGAAGCGCGGAGGACATGCAGGCGATCGAGGCCGAAGCGGCTCGTCTGTATCTTAAGGCGCGGGCGAGCGACGCCCCGGAAGACTGGAATGACGCCTATGCCTGGGTGGCGCTGGACCCTGCCCATGGCTTCGCCTTTGCCAAGGCGGAGGCCGGCTGGGAACTGACCGAGCGGCTCAATGAACTGCCCGTCAGTCAGCGGGACGAACCTGCAGCGCCGGCAATCGCGCTGCCCGAAGATCCCGCCCCGGAAGAACCCGTTGCCGAAATCCGGCCGCACCTGGTCGGCCGGCGTGGCCTGCTCATCGGCCTGGCAACCGCAGCCGCCGCGATCGGCGTCGCCTCCACCGTCGCGCTGCGCCTGCTCGGCACGGTCGATCATTATCGCACAGCCCTGGGCGAGACCCGCACGGTGCAGCTTGCCGACGGCTCCCGCATCCATCTCAACACCAACAGCTCGGTCGAGGTCGCCCTGCGCGACGACATCAGGCAGATCACCCTGCTGAAGGGCGAGGCGCAGTTCGATGTCGCGCATGACAAGAAACGGCCCTTCATCGTCAATGCCGACGGGACGCTGGTGCGCGCCGTGGGCACGATGTTCAACGTCCGCCTGCGCGCCGATGTCACCGAACTGACCGTGATCGAGGGGATCGTGGCGGTGCGCAACGGCGACTCCGCCGTCCGTCGGATCGAAAGCGGGCGCAGCGCCGCCGTGCGCAGCGGCAGCATCGCTGTCACCCATCTGGAACCGGCCAAGATCCGGCAGCGCACCGCCTGGCAGGCAGGGATGGTCGAGTTCGAGGGCGACACGCTCGCCCAGGCGATCGAGGAGTTCAACCGCTATCGCCCCACCCCGCTGGTGATCGGCGATCCGGCGATCGCCAGCCTGCGGGTCGGCGGTGCCTTCCGCCTCGACCGGTCGCAGGATTTCGTCGACGCGCTCGAAAGCGGCTTCGGCATCCGCGCCGTTCCGGGCAGCGACAATTCGATAATTTTGGTGTCCGCCGAAGGCAGTTAGCAGAACGCACCGGGCCGTCCGTATCAACGGGGATGGAACATGTTGCGTCTCTCTCCCCAGCCAGTCTTTCCCGCCAGGATCGCCTGAAATCCATCCTTGGCGGATCGATCGGCAATCTGATCGAATGGTATGACTGGTATGTCTATTCCGCCTTCACCCTCTATTTCGCGCCGGTCTTCTTCCCTTCGGACGACAGCACCGCCCAGTTGCTGAATGCGGCGGCGATCTTTGCCGTCGGCTTCCTGATGCGGCCGATCGGCGCCTGGGCGATGGGCATCTATGCCGACCGCAGGGGGCGCAAGGCGGGTCTCACCCTGTCCGACATGATGATGGCCGGCGGATCGCTGATGACCGCCGCCATCCCCGGCTATGCCAGCATCGGCGTCGCCGCGCCGGCCCTGCTGCTGCTCGCGCGCCTGATGCAGGGCCTGTCGATCGGCGGCGAATATGGCGCCAGCGCCACCTATCTGTCGGAAATGGCGCAGAGCGACCAGCGCGGTTTCTTCTCCAGCTTCCAATATGTGACGCTGATCGCCGGCCAGTTGCTGGCGCTCTGCGTCCTGCTGCTGCTCCAGCTTTTCCTCACCGAACATCAGCTCGAAAGCTGGGGCTGGCGCGTGCCGTTCGTGATCGGCGGAGTGATGGCGGTCGGCGTCTATCGCCTGCGCCGGGGCCTCAAGGAAACCGAAGCCTTCGAGGAAAGCGCGGCGGTCAGCGAACAGCCCCGCTCCAGCGGCCTCAACCTCATCCGCCGCCATCCGCGCGAAGTGCTGCTGGTCATGGCGCTCACCGCCGGCGGCACGCTCGCCTTCTATGCCTACAGCACCTATATGCAGAAATTCCTGGTCAACAGCGCCGGCTTCGGCCGCCAGACCGCGACCGCGATCATGGCGTCGGCGCTGTTCATCTACATGCTGCTGCAGCCCATGGCCGGCTGGCTGTCCGATCGCATCGGCCGCAAACCGCTGCTGATCGGTTTCGGCATCAGCGGCGTCCTGTTCACCACCGCGATCTTCACGGCGCTGGAACGCGTCACCTCCTCCTTCGGCGCCTTCCTGCTGGTGCTGGGCGGCCTGGTGATCGTCACCGGCTACACCTCGATCAACGCGATCGTGAAGGCAGAGCTGTTCCCGGCCAATATCCGGGCGCTGGGCGTCGCGCTTCCCTATGCACTGGCCAACACCCTCTTCGGCGGCACCGCCGAATATGCCGCGCTCTGGATGAAGCATGCCGGGATGGAAGACGGCTTCTACTGGTACGTCACCGCCATGATCGCGCTGTCGCTGATCGTCTATCTGCGCATGCCCGACACGCGCAAAACCAGCCAAATCTGACAGAAAGAGGGGAATATCCATGCCATCGCTGAACCGGACGCTTTGCCATATCCTGCCGCTGATGCTGCTGTGCCAGCCGGCAACGGCGCAGGATGCGGCACCGCCTGCCGAGCCGCCCTTCACCTCCATACAGCCGGGCGATTTCGCCATCGCCGGATCCCTGTCCAACAGTTGGGCCGACTTCGACAATGATGGCGACCTCGATCTCGTTGTCTCGCTCAAGGGGGGCGATATCCGCCTCTATCGCAATGACAATGGCACGTTCGTGAACGTCGGGCCGGAACTGGGACTTCCCACATCCGGCCCGGAAATGCGCGGCGTCGCCTGGGGCGATTATGACGGCGACGGCTGGATCGACCTGCTGGGCGGGGCGACCATGCCGGGCGAACAGAGCCTTGTGTTCCGCAACGAAGGCGGCAGGAAGTTCACCAATGTCGCGCCCGAACTGGGGCTGACCATCCCCAACCGTTCCGCGCGCCAGACCAGTTGGGTCGACTATGACAATGACGGCGACCTCGACGTCTATGCTGCCAATCGCATCGGCCCCAACAGCCTCTATCGCAACGACAAGGGCAAGTTCGTGCAGGTCTTGGCCGGCACCGGCGTGTCGGATAGCCGGCCGACCGTGGGCGCCTGCTGGTTCGACTATAATCGCGACGGCTTTCTGGACGTCTTCCTGGCCAATCAGTCAGGCGCGGCCGATGCGCTGTGGCGCAACAATGGCGACGGCAGCTTCACCGATGTCGCGCCCGAACTGGGCCTGGACAATCCGGGCCGTTCCAAGGAGGAAGGCGGTGTCGGCTGCGCCGTTGGCGACTATGACAATGACGGCTATCTTGATCTGTTCGTGCCCAATTATGGCGTGAATGCGCTCTACCATAATGATGGTGACGGCACCTTCACCAACATCGCCAAGGAGATGGGGGTCGGCATCGACAATCATGCCGTCGGCGCGGTGTGGGGTGATTATGACAATGACGGCTATCTCGACCTCTATGTCACCTCCTATCATGGCCCGCGCGACCAGCAGCAGCCCAGGGACAGCCTCTTCCATAATGAAGCGGGCAAGGGCTTCCGGCAGGTTCTGACCGAAACGTCGCAGCTCAATGTCGGCGACCATGGCGTGCAATGGGTCGATTATGACCGGGACGGTGCGCTCGATCTGTCGGTAATGCGTGGCTATACCAGCCAGGGCGGCCATTTCCTGTTCCACAATGATCTGGACCGGGCAGCGGCCAGGCGCAGCCTGTCGGTTACACTGCTCGACGCGAAGGGGCGTTTCACCCGCATGGGGGCGGAAGTGCGCCTCTATGACAAGGCCGGCAAGATATTGGCCACACGACAGCTGTCGACCGGCGACGGCTATAATTCGGAAAATGCGGCGCCGCTGCATTTCGGCCTGAAAACCATGGATGCGGTCAAGGTTGAAGTCACCTGGATGAGCCGCAATGGGCGCAAGATCCAGACCTTGCCGAACGTCGATCCGGCGAAATATGCGGGTAAATCGCTCGTCATCAGGGAGCGGTAAGTCTCGCGAGATCGGGGGCTGCGGGCAGGGCATCCGCAGCCCCCGGCGCTTTCAGGTCGCGTCGAACCGGGTGGCGCCCGCTGGCAGCGAGACGCGCTTGAGCGTGCGCGCCTCTGCCTTGGGGGTATAGATGGTCGACATGGCGATATAGTCGCCGGTGGCCTTTTCCCGCGTCAGCGTCAGCAGGATATAGCCTTTGGCGCGCTGGTCGCAGAAGGCGACCTCCGGGCTTGCCTGTTGCAGCAGATCGCCGATCGGCATCTTCGGCAGCATGTCGCCGATCGACGGGCTGCTGATCGATGATGTGCCAAATTCCACGCCGATGGCATTGCCCTGTGCGTCGGCCAGCTGGTTCGCCCAGAAGGCATGGCTGTCGCCCGCCAGCACCAGCGGATGGGCGCCGGTCCGGCGGATGCTCTGGTAGAGCCGCTCGCGCGCGGCGGGATAGCCGTCCCAGGCATCGAGGTTGAATGGCAGGCCGGCGCGATAGCCCGCTTGCGCCAGTTCCACCTGCGCCCGCACCGACGGTTCGAGCGTCGCGATCATCGCAGCGGCCTTTTCCGCGCCGAACAGCTTGGCAAGGTCCGGGCCGTTGACCCGCGCCATCACCACCTGATTGCCCAATATCTGCCAGGGCGTGCCGGCCTTGACCGACGCGGCCAGTTCCTTTTCCAGCCAGGCGCGCTGCGGTTCGCCCAGCATCTCGCGGTCCGGCCGGTTGCGTTCGGCCAGCACCGCCGCAACTTCCGATCGGCCCGGCGTCTCGCCCTTGAAGCCGGCCTGTTCGCTGCGGGCGAGCAGGCGCGTCTCGACCATCAGCAGGGTGGCGAGATCGCCAAAGTCGAAACGGCGGTTGATCGCTTCCCAGGGATCATTGCCCTGCGGATCGCGGATCGGCATCCATTCGAAATAGGCCTGCATCGCGGCCGCCTTGCGCTTGGCCCAATCGCCCTCGGTCGCGGGCTGGTGATTTTCCGCGCCGCCGATCCAGCTGTCATTGGCGGTTTCATGATCGTCCCAGACGCAGATGAAGGCGGCACGGGCATGGGCCGCCTGCAGGCTTCTGTCGCCCTTGTAATGGGCATGGCGGGTGCGATAGTCGGCCAGCGTCACGATCTCATGCGCGGGTTCCAGCCCGCGCCCGATCTTCTGGCCGATCTCCGCGCCATAGCCGTCGGCGCCATATTCATAGATATAGTCGCCCAGATGCACGACCGCATCGATCCGGTCGAGTGCGGCGATCGAGTCATAGGCGGTGAAGAAGCCGCCGGGGTAGAGCTGACAGGAGACCACCGCCAGCACCGCATCGGCCACCGCGCCCCTGGCCAGGGTGCGGAAGCGGCCGACCGGCGATGGCGTGCCGTCCGCCAGTTCGAACCAGTAATGATAGTCATGGCCGGCCTTGAGGCTGCGCGGCTCGACCTTGACCGTGAAGTCGCGAGCGGCGCGCGCCTGCGCTGTGCCGCTTTCGACCGGCTTGCCGCCGGCACTTTCGGCGACATGCCAACGCAGCGCGATCGCCGCCTGCTGCGCCGGGTCGGGCGGGGTGACGCGGGTCCACAGGATCGCGCCGCGCTCGGTCGGGTCGCCGCTGGCCACGCCATGGACGAAGCTGGCGGCGGCTTGTGTCGCCGCCATGCCGATGCCGGGGAGGGCGGCGCCCGAGCCGATCAGGCCCAGCGCCGCGCGACGGTCAAGCTTCATGCTGTCCTCGCTCATTGCGCACCGCCAAAGCGGAAGCTGGCCGACACGCCATAGAAGCGCGGCGCCCCGCCGATGAAGGTCGGCATGCCCAGGCTGTCGCCGGTATTGCCCGCATCCATGATATATTTCTTGTCGAAGGCGTTCTCGATGAAGCCCTCGATCCGCCAGGCGCCACCGGGCGCTTCATAGCCAAGCCGCGCATTGACCAGCGCATAGCTGCCCTGCCATTCGTCCTGGATATTGTCGGCGACCAGAGCGGCGGGCGGCTGCTGCAGGTCCGGGCGGTCATTGTCATCGTCGAAATAGGCCTTCGACTGCCAGGTGACGCTGGGCGTGAAGACGATGCGGCCGGGGCCGGCGGGCAGGGACGCCTGCGCACCGAAGGACGCGCTATGGTCGGGCGACAGGCGGAAGTGGTTGCCGTCGCGCACGCCCGTCTTGAAGCGGCTGTGGTTATAGGCGTAGGTCGCGAACAGGGTCAGCACATCGCTCGGCACCCAGCGCAGCTGGCCCTCGAAGCCATAGCTTTCCGCCTTGCCGGCATTGGTCAGGACGAATTGCGTGCCCTGCTGCACCGTGGTCTGGAAATTATCATATTGGTAGAAGAAGGCCGCCCCATCGACGAACAGGGTGCGGTTCATCAGTGCGGTCTTGGCGCCCAGTTCGAAACTGTCGACCGTTTCGGAGTCCAGCACGGAAAAGCGGGTGGCGCCCATCGGCGCGGACGGCGCACTGGCGGCCAGCACTTGCGGGCGACGGCCACGGGCATAGGTGGCATAGAGGCTGGTGTCGGTGCCCGGCTTGTAGCGGGCGGTCAGCCGCCAGGAAAAGCCGCCATTGCTGAGCGTGTCGCTGTCGACCCCGCCATTGCCCGCGGTCGGCTGGGCGCCGAGGCCGAACATCGGCACCGGATAGGCGGTCGAGGTCGGTATGTTCGCGGCGCCGGGCACGGCCAGCGCCTGCAGCAGCGCGGTGCGCACCGCCGCCGGCTGGCTCAGCGCGCCGATCAGCCCGCCCAGGATCGACCGGCCATTGTCGACCGACGACATATAGGTGCTGCGCTTGTCGTCATGGGTGTAGCGCAGACCGCCGCCAAGCTCGAACTGGTCGGACAGGCGCAGGGTCACGTCGCCGAACAGGTCGAAGGCGCGGGTGCGCGCGCCATTGGTGGTGCTTTCGAGATGGTTGGACTTGAGGTTGGCGGCGATCGCCTGGGCCTGCGCGCTCGACAGCGCGACGCCATAGGCGCTGGCGACACCCTGCAGCAGCGCGCCGGTGAAGGCGGGGCTGGCGAGCAGGGCGGCCGGCACCGGATCACTCGCGGCGCGGCCGGGGATGGCACCGCCGCCGTTCAGCGCGCCGGCCAGCCGGGCGAGGGTGGCGCGCTCGTCAAACTGGGTGGGAACGCGCTGCGTGCCATTTTCCCAGAAATAGCTGCCGCCCAGGAATGCCGTGATCGGGCCGCTGTCATAGGTCAGGCGGAATTCCTGGCTGAACTGGCGGCCGCGCGCATCTTCCGCCGCGGTCAGCATCGGCAGGGAAATGCCGTCCGCGTCGAAGATTTCCAGCGCGTCGAAGCGGCGGAAGGCGGTGGTGGACGTGAGGTTGAACTGGTCGTTGAGCTTCAGCCTGGCGATGCCGGTGACGCCCCAGACCTGGCGATCAAGGCCTAGGCCCTTGCCACCCTCGAAGCCATCGGCCGCTGCCAGCGCGGCGCCGCTGTTGCGGCCGCGATCGCCGATCACCACGCCGGTGGCCGGATCGGTCGGATTATAGGCGATCGACTTGAAGCCGGTGCCGTTTGGCGTGTCCTTCTGATAATTGCCGATCAGGTCGAAGCTCAAATCGCCCTTCTCGCCATGGAAGCTGCCGCGCACCGCCTTGGTGTCGGCCGAGTTGAAGTCGGCGCCGCCCAGCAGATTTTCGGTATAGCCGTCGCGCTTGCGGATGCGGCCGGCCAGGCGGATCGCCATGCCTTCGCCGATCGGCGCATTGACCATGCCCTCGGTCAGCCAGCTATTATAATTGCCATAGGAGACCCGGCCCGCCGCTTCGACATTGTCGAGCTGCGCCTTGTTCTGGATGATGTTGACCGCGCCGATCAGCGCACCGCGACCATAAAGGGTCGATTGCGGCCCCTTGGCGATCTCGACCCGCTCGATATCGAACAGCTCGACATAGGAGCCGCGCGACTTGGAGATGGAAACGCCGTCCTGATAGAGTGACACGCGCGGTTCGTTGCTGGCGGTGCCGCTATCCGACGTGATGCCGCGCATCACGAAGCCGGGATTGTTGGGCGACTGGTTCTGGACGTCGAAACCCGGCACGAAGCGCGACAGCGCGTCGAACTCATAAAGGCCCATACGGTCCATCTGTTCATTGCCGACGACGCTCAGCGCCATCGGCACGTCGATCGGATCCTGTTCGCGCAGCTGTGCGGTGACGATGATCGAATCGGCCGACGCGGCATCGGGCGTTTCGGCATGGGCGGTTGCCGTAGCGAAAACGGGCAGGCTGATAGCGGCCAGAGCAAGAGAACGGAAGTGCATGATATTTCTCCCCTTTCGGCGCTCGGGTAGGAGGGGAGTATGAAGCGCGCATGACAGTGATGCGCAGCTTATATGACGGCGGCACTGGATGCGCTCTGCCGCCATCTGGCACCGACCCGGATCAGCCGGCAACTGCTCCGCCGCGGGGATATATAGGCGCCGCCCGGCTCAGGCCGCCGATGCAGGTCGCGTCAGCCGTTCCGCCAGGAAGTCCACGAATACGCGCAGCCGTGCCGGCACATTGGTGCCGCCCAGGAACACGGCATGGATCGTCTCGATATCGCCGGGATTATAGTCTTCCAATAATGGCACCAGGTCGCCCGACGCCAGTTCGGGCTGGACGCTGAACCGGCCGACCCGCGTGATGCCGACGCCATCGGCCGCCAGTTGCCCCAGCGTTTCGCCATTATTCGCCTCGATCGTGCCGCGCACGCTCAGCGCATAGTCACGCCCGTCCTTGCGGAAGGGCCAGACCGGTTCGGCCCGGCGAAAATTGAAGTTCAGGCAATTATGATCGTGCAGATCTTCCGGCACGACCGGCGTGCCATGCCGAGCGAGATAGGCGGGGGAGGCGACGATGACACGGCCATTCTCGCCCAGCTTGCGGGCGGTCAGCGGACTGTCGGCCAGCGGCCCGAAGCGGATGGCGACATCGGCTTGCCCGCCGGCGATATCGACCAGCCGGTCGCTCAGGCTGATGTCGACCAATATATGCGGATAGAGCTGGGCAAATTCGCCCAGCAACGGCACGATGCACAGCCGACCATGGGAATGGGCGGCGCTGACCCGCAGCCGCCCGCGCGGCGCGCCGCGATCGGCGATCGTCTGTTCCGCCTCGTCCAGGTCGGCCAGGATGCGGCGCGCGCTGGCCAGATAAGCCTGCCCCTCCGCCGTCAGCGTCAGCGCGCGGGTGGAGCGCAGCAATAGCCGCACCCCCAGCCGATCCTCGATCCGGTCGACCGCGCGGCTGACGGCGGAGGGGGTGAGGCCCAGCAATCGTCCGGCGGCTGAAAAACTGCCCTCGGCCACCACGGTGGCAAAGGTTTCCAGCGCCCGCGCCCGATCGGCATGAAAGGGTATCTTTTCATCCATTGCAAAGATCCTTCGCCTTGTGCCCCTCTAAACGCGGGGAGTCCTGCCTTCCATTTATGCGTCCATCACGGAATGGAAAGGGATGACGATGGAATATCGGCAATTGGGGGCATCAGGCCTGCGCGTGCCGGCGCTCAGTTTCGGCACCGGCACCTTCGGCGGCTCAGGGCCCCTGTTCGGCGCCTGGGGCAACAGCGACGCGCAGGAGGCGCGCCGGCTGCTCGACATCTGCCTCGACGCCGGCATCACCCTGTTCGACACTGCCGACGTCTATTCGAACGGTGCATCGGAAGAGGTGCTGGGCGCGGCGATCAGGGGGCGGCGCGATCAGCTTCTGATCTCGACCAAGCTCGGCCTGCCGACCGGCGATGGTCCCAATGACTGGGGCGTGTCGCGCGACCGGCTGATCGGCGGCGTGGAAGCCGCGCTCCGGCGCCTTGGCACCGATCATATCGACCTGCTGCAACTTCACGCCTTCGACGCGTCGGCCCCGGTCGAGGAATTGCTGGCGACGCTCGACCAATTGGTCCGTGCCGGCAAGCTGCGCCATGTCGGCGTGTCCAACTATCCCGGCTGGCAGTTGATGAAGGCGCTGGACGTGGCGGATCGCCATGGCTGGCCGCGCTTCGTCGCCCACCAGGTCTATTATTCGCTGATCGGCCGCGCCTATGAGGCCGATCTGATGCCGCTTGCCGCCGACCAGGGCGTGGGCGCACTGGTGTGGAGCCCGCTCGGCTGGGGCCGCCTGACCGGCAAGATCAGGCGCAGCAGCCCGATCCCGGAGGGCAGCCGCCTGCACCAGACCGCCGCCTTCGCGCCGCCGGTGGAGGAGGAGCATCTCTATCGCGTGGTCGATGCGCTGGACGAGATTGCGGCGGAAACCGGCAAGACGGTGCCGCAGGTCGCGCTCAACTGGCTGTTGCAGCGGCCGACCGTGTCGTCGGTCATCATCGGCGCCCGCAACGAGGAACAGTTGCGCCAGAATCTGGGGGCGGTCGGCTGGTCGCTGACCGCCGATCAGGTCGCCCGGCTCGACCGGGCCAGCTACCAGATGCCGGCCTATCCCCACGCCCCCTATCACCAACAGGACGGTTTCGCCCGGCTGAACCCGCCGCTTGTCTGACGGGAGGAGCATCATGAAGATCAATCCACCGCTGCTCGCGCTGGCGGCCGGCGCCTTCGGCATCGGCGTCACCGAATTTGCGCCGATGGGCCTGTTGCCCGTCATCGCCACCGATCTTGGCGTCTCCATCCCCGCCGCCGGCCTGCTTATCAGCGCCTATGCGATCGGCGTCATGCTGGGCGCGCCGCTGATGACGCTGACCACCGGGCGCTTGCCGCGCCGCACCCTGCTGATCGGCCTCGCGGCCATCTTCACCATCGGCAATCTGATCGCGGCGCTCTCCACCAGCTATGCGATGCTGCTGTTCGCGCGCATCATCACCTCGCTCAACCATGGTGCCTTCTTCGGCGTCGGATCGATCGTCGCCGCCAGCCTGGTCCCGCCCCAGCGGCAGGCGGGCGCGGTTGCCGCCATGTTCATGGGGCTGACCATCGCCAATGTCGTTGGCGTGCCGCTGGCGACTTGGGCGGGGGAAGTCATGGGCTGGCGTTCGGCCTTCTGGGGCATCGCCGCGCTTGGTGTGCTCACCATCGCGGCATTGCGCCTGACCCTGCCGGACATGCCGGCCCCGACCGAGCGCGATGCACGCTCCGAACTGCGGGTGCTGATGCGCGGGCCGGTGCTCGCCGCGCTCGGCCTTACCGTGGTCGGCGCCAGCGCGATGTTCACCGTCTTCACCTATATCACGCCGATCCTGCGCGATCAGACCCATGGCTCGATCGGTTTCGTGACGGCGATGCTGGTCCTCTATGGCGTGGGCCTCACCATCGGCAACTGGCTGGGCGGGCGCTTTGCCGACCGGTCGGTGGACAGGACGCTGATCGTGACGCTCGCTGCGCTGACGGCGATCCTCATCGCCTTCGCCTTTGCCATGCCCTTTGCCGGGCCGACGGCGGTGCTGATCTTCCTGTGGGGCATTGCCAGCTTCGCGCTGGTGCCGCCGCTGCAGGTGCGGGTGATGAGCGCTGCGGCTGATGCGCCTAATCTGGCGTCCTCGATGAACATCGGCGCCTTCAACCTGGGCAATGCGATCGGCGCGGCGCTGGGCGGCGCGGTGATTGCTGCCGGCCTCAGCCTGCCGTTCGTCGCGATCGCCGGGGCGGGGGCTTCGAGCCTTGGGCTGATCGCGCTGCTGCTCAGCCGCCGCAGCGGCGCGCCGCGTGCCGCCACCACCTGACGCTCACAGATAGGCGACACGGGCCGGCACGGTCACGCGGATGGTCGTGCCGGTCCTGGCGGTGGAGATGATCTCCACCGCGCCATCCATCCGCCGCGCCCGTTCGCGCATGCCGACCATGCCATAATGGCCATCGCGCGATCCGGCCGCCAGCACCGCTTCGGACAGGCCGATGCCATCGTCGATGATCGCCAGCGACAGCCGGTCGGTGCCATGATGCAGCTCGACGATGATGGTCCGCGCCGCCGCATGGCGCAGGCTGTTGCTGATCGCCTCGCGCGCGATCCGCATCATCTCGTCGGCGACCGGGGCGCAGACCAGCCGCACGGTGCCGGCCTCCTCGACGCGCCAGTCCAGCCGGTCGCCGACCATCTCGTCCAACAGCGCGCGCAGACGGACCGCCATCGCCACCGGCTGCAATGCCTGTCGCAGCGAATGGACCCGCTCGCGACTGTCGACCAGCACATCCTCGGCCCGGTCGAGCGCACCTTCCAGCTCGGTGCGGGCGCGTTCGCCGCGCGGCAGCAACTCGACCACCGCCTGGAAGCGCAGCATCAGCCCCTGGAACCCCTGCAACAGCGTGTCGTGCAGTTCCCGTGCGATCCGTTCGCGCTCGGTCAACTGCGCCTCGACCCGGCTGCGTGCCCGTTCGGTCACGACATGCAGGCGCCGGCGGTAGAGCAGCCAGCCGGCCAGCAGGATCAGGCTGACGCACAGGATGCGGAACCAGCGCGTCTGGTAGAAGGCAGGAGCGATCTCGAACGCGAGCGCCGCGCCCTGCCTGTTCCATACCCCGTCATTGTTGGCCGCTATCACATGGAAGCGATATTGGCCGGGCGCCAGATTGGTATAGAGCGCCTGCCGCTCCGTCCCGGCATCGAACCAGCCGGTGCCGCTGCCCTCCAGCCGATAGCGGAAACGGTTCTGCGCCGCATCGGTCAGGCTGAGGGCGCTATAGTCGATCTGCACCCGGCCGCTATGGGCGGGCAGGGCGATGCTGCCCGCGGTTAGCGGATAGGCCTTGCCATCGACCCGCAGCGACCGGATCGCCACGGGCGGCGGCACGCCATTGCGGGCCAGCCGGGCGGGATCGCTCCAGGCCAGGCCCTGATCGGTGGCGAACCAGAGCTGGCCGTCGCGATCGAGGGCGATGTCGTTCGCCTCGAACAGGTTGGATCGCGCCCGATAATCGGCTTCCTGGCCGACCCGCTGATAGGGGATGGGGCGATCGGGCTGGGCAAGGCCCTTGTCCAGCGCATTGCTGCGCATCCGCACGATACCGGTTGCGCCGTTGATCCAGGTCCAGCCATCGGCGGTGCGGGCGATGCCGGTAATCCCGGCCAGATAGGGATGGGTGCGTTCGCCCAATGACTGCAACCGGCCACCCTTCAGGCGCGCCAGCCCCTTCATCCCGCCGATTAGCCAGCTTTCGCCATCCGCGCGCAACGTCAGGATCGACCCGATCGGGCTGGTCCCGGCGGACAGCAGCGCCGTCTCTTCGCCATCGCGAATGCGCAGCAGCCCGCGCCGGCTGCGCCCGGCGATCAGGCCGCCATGCCCATCGGGGCGCAACAGGGTGATAGTGCCGCCCGGCTGCCCCGCCGCGCCGCTCGCCGGCACCAGCCGCCCGCCGTCCAGCCGGTAGAGCCGGTCCATCCCGGTCCAGAACTGCCCGCGATCGTCGCGTGCGCAACTGACCGAAAGCGGCCCCTCCACCGACGTCGTGCGGCGGACATCGCCGCGATCGTCCAGGTCAAGCAGGAAGGCGCCATCCAGGCTGATCGCCAGCAATTGCCGGTCATCGCCGCACAGCACGCCGATGTCGGCGCGCGGGAAGATCAGCCGGGGCTGGCGCTGGCCTGGCCCGACGCGATAGACGCCACCGATACCGGCATAGAAGATATGGGCCGATCGCGGCGGCGCGACGAAGCCGGTCACCAGCGCCTCCTCGCCCGCGCCGATCAGGCTGGCGGCGGCATAGCGTTCCACCCCGGTCTCGGTGCCGACCCAGATATTGCCTTCCCGGTCCTCCAGTGCGGCAAGCGACAGCGGCATGTGCCCGGCGGCGATCTCGACCTTGTCGCCGCCCGCAGGAAGCCGCGCCAGGCCACCATTCTGGCCGGTGATCCAGGCTGTGCCCTGGCGATCGACATGGATATGGCGGGTGACATAGGGGGTGTTGACGGGATCGAGCCGGGCCGCGGCCTGCCCGCCGGAAATCGGCCGGATGCCGCTGTCGTCCGCCAGCCAGATCCGGCCCGTCCTGTCCTCGTCCAGCGCGGCGAAGGGGGCGACCTGCATCGCCAGCGGGGCGAAGTGCGCGGCATCGGGCGCCAGCCGCAGCAGGTGCGGCGGCAGGGCGAGGTAGAGGCTGCCGTCCGACGCGGCCAGCATCGGCCCCATCAGGCCGTCGGTCACGCCCTGCTGCGCGCCATAGCGGCGCCAGCGGCCATGCTGGTAACGCGACAGCAGCATCTTGCCGCGCGCTTCGGCCGCGACCCAGATTGATCCGTCGCGCGCCTCCACGATGCCGGCGACGCCGCCCTGCGCCGGCCAGGGATTGGCATCGCGCAGATGGCCGTCGCGATAGCGGGCGATGCCGCCGAAATCATGGCCGACCCAGATGTCGCCATTGCGCGCCGCCAGCAGGGCGGTGACCTGCAAGGATCGGCGCGGGTCGTCGCGATCGGCCAGCATGCGCTCGAACCGGATGCCGTCAAAGCGGTAGAGGCCGGTCGAAGATCCCAGCCACAGATAGCCGTCCTTGCCCTGCGCCAGCGCACGGACATTGCCCGGCGCCCCGTCCTTCAGCGTCCAGCGGCTGTGGCGCAACTGGCCGATCGACTGGCTCGGGTCCAGCGCCTGCCCCGGCTGGGCCAGCAGCATGGCCGCGATCGCCGTGATGATCGCCCGGCGCTTCATGATCTTCTGCTCGGTCGCGACATCGGGGCCTTGGGGCGGGAGGAACCGACAGCCGTAGCGCTGCGGGCCGATGCGATACAAGCCCCCCGTTAGAGGGACGCTCGCCCCCTCCATCCGGGCTTTGGGAAATCGTGACGCAGCCGCATCATTCCCGCCATGCCGGATATCGCCAGTCTCAACACGCGCCCCAACCTGCCCCATCGGCTCGACGCCGCGCCGCTTCTGGACCTGCTGACGCGGGCGCAGATGCTGCTGCATCGCGACCCCAACCGGGCGGACCTGTGCCTCGATCAACTGCGCGACCTGCTGCGGCAGGGCACGGATGCGGACGACGGCGCCGTCATGCTGGCCCGGCGTCCCGACAGCCATTGCCCACCGCCGACCGGCGGGCTGGCTGGCTGGCAATTGCGCAAGGTGACCGCCTATGTCGAGACCCGGCTGGGGCGCACGCTGGTGACGGAGGAACTGGCGCTGGTGGCGAGCCTCAGCCCCGGTCATTTCTGCCGCGCGTTCAAGGTCAGCATGGGCGAAACGCCGCATGCCTATGTCATCCGCCAGCGCATCCGCCGGGCACAGCGGCTGATGCTGGAAACCGGCCACAGCCTGTCGGACATCGCCAGCGCCTGCGGCCTGACCGACCAGGCGCACCTGACCCGGCTGTTCAAGCGGCTGGTCGGCACCACGCCGCTGTCCTGGCGCCGGACCTGGCAGGGATCGCCATTGGCGGCACAGGCATGAACAGCAAAAGGCTGGAGGCGTTCACCGACGGGGTGATCGCGATCATCATCACCATCATGGTGCTGGAACTGAAGGTGCCGCGCGGGGGATCGCTCGCCGATCTCGCGCAATGCCTGCCGTTGCTGATCGCCTATCTGCTCAGCTTCGTGAATGTCGGCCTCTACTGGAACAATCACCATCATCTGTTCCAGCTCAACCCGCGCATCGACGGGCGGGTGCTGTGGGCCAATCTCTTCCTGCTCTTCTGGCTCAGCCTGGTTCCGTTCGTCATCCGCTGGCTGGACGAGAGCGCCTGGTCGACCGGAGCGACGGCGGCCTATGGCATGGTGTTGGGCGCGGCGGCGATCGGCTATTTCCTGACCGAACGGGCGATCATCGCCTGCAATGGTGCAGGCTCCAGGCTCGCCCGCGCGCTCGGCATGGACTGGAAGGGGTGGGGAACGCTGGCCATTTATGGCGCGGCCATTCCCCTGAGCTTCGTCAGCCGCTGGCTGGCGGTCGCGCTCTATGTGCTGGTCGTCGCGCTCTGGTTCGTGCCCGACCGGCGGTTCGCGCGGGTCGCGCTGCCCTGATCTTCAGCCCCCGTGGGGCAGGGCGGCCGCCGGGTGGCGGACGCAGAGCAGGGTGCCGACCAGCACGATCGCGCCCGATACCATCAGCGGCAGCGCCAGCCCCATATGCACCACCATCAGCGCGCCGGCCGCCGCGCCCGCGAAGATGGCGACGATCGCCGCGATCCGCCGGGCGAGATTGGGATTGGCGCCGCCCGCCAGGCTGGAATCCGCCGCAATGCCGGTGACGGTCAGGGTCAGCACGGTGGTGGTGAGGTCGGGCACCTTCAACTGCCGGATGGTGGCGTTGCGAAAGCCCATCGCGATCGCGGTCAGGCCGATGATCGCGAACAGGCCGGCGGCGGGCTGGAGCGTGGGCACATGGAAGTTCAGCGCGACGATCGCCGCGATCCACAGCAATGCCGCCTCGATCAGCGCGGCGACCGTCAGCCAGTGGCGCAGCGGGCGTTTGCCCAACCCCTGGCCGACCCTGCCGGCAATCAGCGCGCCGATGAAGAAGGTCAGCAGCGCGACGAGATAGGGCGCCACCCTGAAGCCCGGCGTCTGTGCCGCGGCGAAGCCCAGGAACACGACATTGCCAGTCATGTTGGCGGTGAACACCTTGCCCAGGCCCAGTACGCTGACCGCGTCGACCAGGCCGGTGGTTGCCGACAACAGCAACAGCAGGCCGGGCAGGGGGAATGCGCTTTGGGACGCTGGCGGCATGATGATGCTCCTCACTGAATCTAGAAACGGAAATTGGCCTCAAGGCCGGTCATGGCGATGGTCTGGGCCGGGCCGGTCTCGCGGATGAAGGCGCCCGGCGCGAAAAGTGACAGCGAAGTTGACAGTTCCAGTTCCGCCGTCGCCTGCCACGCCAGCGTCGCCTCCACTTCCTTACCGATGAAGCGGGCGCGGCTGTCGCCGGGGCCACGGACCAGGTTGCCGGGAATGTCGTAGACGCCGTCATGGCGGGCGTATCGCCAATAGGCCATGCCGGCGACGCTGGCGGAAAAGCCGTCGCCCAGCGGCGCGCTGATCCGGGGATTGAGGCTGACGATGTTGGTCGGTCCGACGGGCGAGAGTTCGCCGAAATATTTGCCCTTGGGGAAGAGCGCGTTGAACGTGCCCAGCCTGTCATCTTCGCTGTCACGATCGCCGCTCACGATGTTGAAGCGCAAGGTGGCGTCGGGCGACAGCGGCAGGTGGGGCAGGGTGCGGCCGACCTCGGTGCCGATCGTCCAGGCGGTAATGCGCTGCCCGTCATAATGGCCGAACTGATAGACGCCCTCGACATTCCAGTGCCAGTCGCCCCGCACGCCGTGCGAACGAAGGCCGAGACTGTGGCGCTCCTCCCGCCCGGTCAGCCCGCCGAAGCGCGCGGCGCGGTTGCGATAGCCCAGATAATAGAGGTCGAGATCCGGCAGCGTCGCATAGGCGCCCCACAGCTTGCGGGAGTCGGACGTGCGATCGTCGAAACTGGCGGGGCCGGGCTGGACCGGGTTGAGCAGGAACAGGTCGAGCGCGCGGCCGTCGCCCAGGGACAGGCTGCCGCGCACGCCGTCGAAGGCCAGCGGGGTGTTGGGGCCATAGCGGGTGCCGACCAGCCTTTCGGTGCCGAGCGAAACCATCTGGCGCCCGGCGCGCAGGGTGACGGGTCCGGCGCCGACTTCGGCAAAGCCCTGGAGCAGGTCGAGCCGGCTCTGGTCGATCGGGCTGGCCGAGGGCGCAACGCCGACCGCATGGCTGATGATAGGCTGGACAAAGGCACGGGCATGGAGCCGGTCCGGCGCGCCGACATGCAGGTCGGCATAGGGCATGGCGCGTGCCCATAAATAGCTGTCGTCGGGCGCATCGGCCCCGCCCCAGAGATTGTCGGCATAATTTTCGTTGCGCAGCCGCAGCTCGACGCCGGTGGACAGCCAGACATCGTCGCCCAGCGGGATATATTTGAACTGCCCCGTCCAGTGATGGCCGCGCTTTTGCGCGTCCGCCAGATCCGACCAATCCTCGTCATAGCGGGTGATCGACAGGGTCGGCGCCTGCCAGGCCTCCCGCGTCTGCGCGGCCAGCGGCGGGCAAGCGCAGAGCGAGAGGGCAAGGCAGACTGATTTTTTACACACGGCGCTGCGCCTGTTCGGCGACCAGCGCCGCCAGGATGAAGCCGCCGATCAGACCCAGATGCTCGAAAAAAGCATTGGTGGCCATGAACCGCTCCTGCCCCATCGGCATCGTCCAGAAGGCGTTGGCGGTGAAGGCGGCCAGCAGGGTGAAGACGCCCAGCATCCCCGCGCCCAGCCAGGCCATGCGGCCGGTCAGGATCAGGATCGGCCCGATCAGTTCGATCGCGATGGTGAGCGCGGCCCAGAGAGCCGGCGGGTTCATGCCGAAATGCGCCTGCTCGGCAACCGCCGCCGGCCAGTCCGTCAGCTTGACGATGCCGCCCAGCAGATAGGCGCCGACCAGCAGCAGCCGGGCGATGAACCAGGTCGGCTTCCAGTCGAGGATCGCGTCAACGAAGCGGGGATCGCGGTCGGCGCGCATCCTACTTGGCCTCGGGCGCATGAACTTCGGCGATATAGCCGCCGGGGAAGCGCAGGATCGCGCTCTGGCGACCGGCGACGCTCTGCGGCGCGACCAATGTTTCGACGCCGGCGGTCTTCGCCTTGGCCAGCGTGGCGTCCATGTCGGCGACCTCATAGCCGGTCATGTCGCGGCCATAGGGCCAGGGGAGTTGGCCATCCGAGACGAAGAGGGTCATCTTGCCATAGCCGCTCTCGATGGCGACGCGGCGGATCGTCTTGCCGGGCTGGCCGATTTCCTCGCCCTTGGCGGCGCGATCGTCGGAGACGATCCTGCCATGGGCAAAGCCGGTCCAGTCCCTGATGAACCGGTCAGCGACGTCGGCGGTCAGGTAGATGCGGTTTTCCGGCACGGTGGTCAGCGCGGGATAGCTGGGCTTGGCGGTGTGCCAGTAGAGCTGCATGTTCACGCCACCAGCCCATTGCACCACCACGTCGCGGCCGATCGGGTCGGGGAAGGTAGTGATGCGGCGCACTGCGCCATGCTTGAGCGCGGAGGCAACGGCACCGTCCATGTCGCTCACCAGATAGCCGGTCCGCTCATCGCCGAACGGATAGGGGATCGGCGTCTTGAAGCCGAAGACCGAGACGGTGCCGGCCGGGGTCAGTGCCAGTTGCGACTTGGTCAGGCTGGGCGTCGGCGTCACCTGGAACTCGCCCTGCTTCGACGTGGTGCCACCGAAGGTCGCGACGAAGCTGGTGACGAAGGCGTCGAACTGGCCTTCGGGCACATAGACATGGGTCGTGTCATATTGCGGGCCGACCGCATAATCGGCGCTGGCGGCGGGCTTTGCGATGGCGACCGGCATAGGCATCAGGATGGCGGCGGCGAATAGGAAGGCGAAGCGCTTCATGGACTATCTCCAGGCAGGAAGTCTTTCTCGTCATCCCCGCGAAGGCGGGGATCCATCTCCGGGCGTTGCGCCGTCGGGCTTGGTTGCGAGATGGATTCCCGCTTGCGCGGGAATGACAATGATTTGCGGTTATCGTCAGACGGCCCAGCAGCCGCAGCCCAGCGATCCCCAGAAGGTCTGGACATCGGCGGCCGGCACATCGGCGCCCAGCGCCGCGGCATGGTCATGGCCATGGACGCCGCAGGCCGAATGGCAGCCACAGGCGGATGCCAGCTGCGCGCGCGCCTCACGGGTCTTGTGATAGCCGCCGAAGGTGGCGACCGGCGACCAGTCGGGCATGGGCTTTGGCAGATCGGGGGCGAGCGGGGCATAATCGCCCTCGCCATGGACCACCTTGCCGCCGAGCAGGGTCAGGACCGATCGGATATGGACGATCTGATCCTCCGGCACCGCAAAATAGTCGGCCGACAGCAAGGCGAGGTCGGCAAGCTGCCCGGCCTTGATCTGGCCCTTCTTGCCGATCTCGTTGGAGAACCAGGTATTTTCATGCGTCCACATCGCCAGCGCCTTTTCCCGGCTGACGCGATTGTCGCCGCGATAGAGGGCGAAGCCGCCGACGGTGCGGCCGGTGACGAGCCAGCTCAAGGATACCCATGGATTGTAGCTGGCGACGCGGGTGGCGTCGGTGCCGGCGCCGACCGGGATGCCCGCTGCGATCATGCGGGAAATGGGCGGGGTGCGCTCGGCCGCCTTGGCGCCATAGCGTTCGACGAAATATTCGCCCTGATAGGCCATGCGATGCTGCACCGCGATGCCGCCGCCCAGCGCGGCGATCCGGTCGATATTGCGGTCGCTGATGGTTTCGGCATGGTCGAAGAACCAGTTGATGCCCTGCAAGGGGATATCCCGGTTCACCTTTTCATAGACGTCGAGCGCGCGGCCGATCGTCTCGTCATAGGTGGCGTGCAGGCGCCAGGGCCATTTATGCTCGGCCAGCAGGCGGATGACCGGCTCCAGATCGCCCTCCATATTGGCCGGCATATCCGGCCGGGGCTGGCGGAAATCCTCGAAGTCGGCGGCGGAATAGACCAGCATCTCGCCCGCGCCATTGTGGCGATAGCTGTCATCGCCCTGCCCCGGCGTCACCTGCTTCACCCAGCCGGAGAAATCGGCCAGCTCTTCCTTGGGCTTCTGGGTGAAGAGATTATAGCTGATGCGGACGGTCAGTTGATCGTCCTGATGCAGCTTCTCGATGATCTCATAATCGTCGGGATAATTCTGGAAGCCGCCGCCCGCGTCGATCACGCCGGTCACGCCGAGCGCATTGACGTCGCGCATGAAATGGCGGGTGGAATTGAGCTGATAGTCCTGCGGCAGCTTCGGCCCCTTGGCCAGCGTCGAATAGAGGATCGTCGCATTGGGCTGGGCCAGCAGCAGGCCGGTCGGGTTGCCGGCCGCGTCGCGGACGATCTCGCCGCCCGGCGGATTGGGCGTGTCCTTGGTATAGCCCACGACGCGCAGCGCGGCGGCGTTGAGCAGCGCGCGATCATAGAGGTGCAGGATGAAGACCGGCGTGTCGGGCGCGACGGCATTCAGTTCGGCGATGGTCGGCAGGCGCTTTTCCGCGAACTGATGTTCGGTGAAGCCGCCGACCACGCGGACCCATTGCGGAGCAGGGGTACGGGCGACCTGGCTTTTAAGCATATCCATCGCCTCGGCCAGCGTCGGCACGCCGTCCCAGCGCAGTTCCATGTTGAAATTCAGGCCGCCGCGAATGATGTGCATATGGCTATCGATCAGGCCGGGGATCAGGCGATGGCCCTTGGCATCGATCACCGTTGCGTCCGGCGCGGCGGCGCGCACCTCCGCCTCGCTGCCCACGGCCAGGAACTTGCCGTCGCGGATGGCGACCGCTTCCGCCACAGGATTGCTCCGGTCCAGCGTCGTCACCTTGGCATTGACGATGATCGTGTCGGTCATGGGGCGGTCCTTGGCGTGAGCGGTGAAGGGGGAGAGAAGGGCGGAGGCGGCCACCCCGGCCATGGCGTCGCGGCGGGTAATCACGCGTCGCCCTTTTGATTGTCGGCCTGGTTGTTCGGGAGCGTGCCCAGCACATGGTCGCGGCATTCGTTGCGCACGAAGCGGGTCAGTTCATGGGCATCGGCCCAGCGCCTGGCGAGCGGCACGATCTGTTCGCCGACCAATATGCCCAGCAGGCCGATCAGGGCCACTACTGGGGGCGCGGGCGAGCGCACCCCCAGCAGCGAATAGACGATGCCGACCAGGAGACCGGCGCCGAGGGAGAGAAGATAGACTTTCATCGCCGGTCTCCTGCGTCTGCGATCAGGCCTGGATGAAGGCGAGGATGTCGGCGTTCAGCACGTCGGCATTCACCGTCAGCATGCCGTGCGAATAGCCCTCGTAAATCTTGAGGGTCGCGTTCGGCAGGATCTGCGCCTGCAGCACGCCGGCATTCTTGTAGGGCACGACCTGGTCGTCATCGCCATGCAGCACCAGGGTCGGCACGGTGATCGCGGTCAGATCGTCGGTCTGGTCGGTTTCGGAGAAGGCCTTGATGCCTTCATAATGGGCCTTGGCGCTGCCCATCATGCCCTGGCGCCACCAATTGTCGATGACGGCCGGCTTCACGTCCGCGCCGTCGCGGTTGAAGCCGTAGAAGGGGCCGGCGGCGACATCGTGGAAGAATTGCGCACGGTTGGCGGCGAGGCCGGCGCGCAGCCCGTCGAACACGTCCATGGGCAGGCCGCCGGGATAACGGTCGGTCTTCAGCATGATCGGCGGCACCGAACTGACCAGCACGGCCTTGGCCACGCGGCCTTCGGGCAGGCCATGGCGGGCGACATAGGCGGCCACTTCGCCGCCGCCGGTCGAATGACCGATATGGATGGCGTTCCTGAGGTCGAGATGGCGGGCGACGGCGGCGGCGTCGGCGGCATAATGGGCCATGTCATGGCCTTCGCTCACCTGGGCCGAGCGGCCATGGCCGCGACGGTCATGGGCGACGACGCGATAGCCCTTCGACAGGAAGAACAGCATCTGCGCGTCCCAGTCGTCCGACGACAGCGGCCAGCCATGGTGGAACATGATGGGCTGGGCGTCCTTTGGACCCCAGTCCTTGAAGAAGATGTCGACGCCGTCATCCGTGGTCACGAAGCTCATGGGGATTTCCTTTGCTCGGGTGGGGAAAGAGG